>NZ_DAMCAM010000047.1:0-23072 GCF_032059615.1 Melaminivora sp.
GCGGCGGATTTTAAGTCCGCAGTGTCTACCAATTTCACCACCGGGGCGCTGGCCTGCCACTGCAGGCCGGCCTGGAACCAGCGTAACCGCGCGAGCGCCTGTACGCAACGCCGCCCACGGGCCACCGGCCAATAAAAAAGGGAAGCCGAGGCTTCCCTTGCAAAATCTGGAGCGGGAAATCGGTCTCGAACCGACGACCTCAACCTTGGCAAGGTTGCGCTCTACCAACTGAGCTATTCCCGCGTTTACCGAAGCCTTGCATTGTATAACGTTTGGCGTCGATGAAGCGAAGTTTAGCGCATTTTTTGCCCGCCACAGAAAAAATGCGCAATTTCTTCGCCTCTCTCTTTGCTCGCCCTCAGTGGGGCATGACGCCAGGGGCCGCGGCCTGGGGTGCGGCGGGGGCGGGCACGGCCGGCGCCGCGGCAAGCTCCTCGTCGGACAGGGCTGTGGGCTTGCGCTCCAGCGCCACCTCCAGCACCTTGTCGAACCACTTGACGGCGATGATCTCCAGCCCGCTCTTCACGTTGTCCGGAATCTCCTGCAGATCCTTGGCGTTCTCCTCAGGGATCAGCACCGTCTTGATGCCGCCGCGCAGCGCCGCCAGCAGCTTTTCCTTCAGGCCGCCAATGGCCGTAATCTCGCCGCGCAGCGTGATCTCGCCGGTCATCGCCACGTCGGCGCGCACCGGGATGCCGGTGAGTGCCGAGACGATGGCCGTGGCCATGGCCGCGCCCGCGCTGGGCCCGTCCTTGGGGGTGGCGCCGTCGGGCACGTGGATGTGCAGGTCGCGCTTCTCGAACGCCTCGTCCTTGATGCCGAGCGACCGCGCGCGGCTGCGCACCACCGTGCGTGCGGCCTCCACGGATTCCTTCATCACGTCGCCCAGCGAGCCGGTGCGGGTAATGTTGCCCTTGCCCGGCATGGTGGCGACCTCGATGGTCAGCAGGTCGCCGCCCACCTCGGTCCATGCCAGGCCAACCACCTGCCCGACCTGGTTGTCATGTTCGGCGCGGCCGTAGGTGTACTTGCGCACTCCCAGATAGTCGTGCAGGTTTTCGGGCGTGACCTCCACCAGGCCGCCCGCCTGCTTGAGCTGCAGCGCCTTGACCACCTTGCGGCAGATCTTGGACAGTTCGCGCTCGAGCGAGCGCACGCCCGCCTCGCGGGTGTAGTAGCGCACGATGTCGCGCACGGCGGCCTCGGTCACTTCCAGTTCGCCGCCCTGCACGCCGTTGTTCTCCCTCTGCTTGGGCAGCAGGTACTTCAGCGCGATGTTGGTCTTCTCGTCCTCGGTGTAGCCCGACAGGCGGATGACCTCCATGCGGTCCAGCAGCGCCGGCGGGATGTTCATCGAGTTGGACGTGGCCACGAACATCACGTCCGACAGGTCGAAATCGACCTCGACGTAGTGGTCGCCGAACTTGTGGTTCTGCTCCGGGTCCAGCACTTCCAGCAGCGCGCTGGACGGGTCGCCCCGGAAGTCCGTGCCCAGCTTGTCGATTTCGTCGAGCAGGAACAGCGGATTGCGCGTGCCGACCTTGGAGAGGTTCTGCAGCACCTTGCCCGGCATGGCGCCGATGTAGGTGCGGCGGTGTCCCCGGATTTCGGCCTCGTCGCGCATGCCGCCCAGCGCCATGCGTACGTACTTGCGCCCGGTGGCCTTGGCGATCGACTGGCCGAGCGAGGTCTTGCCCACGCCCGGCGGCCCGACCAGGCACAGGATGGGGGCCTTGAGCTTGTCCACACGCTGCTGCACAGCGAGGTATTCGAGGATGCGGTCCTTGACCTTCTCCAGACCGTAATGGTCTTCATTGAGCACTTCCTCGGCCAGCGCCAGGTCGTGGCGCACCTTGGTCTTCTTGCTCCAGGGCAGTCCGACCAACGCGTCGATGTAATTGCGCACCACGGTGGCCTCGGCCGACATGGGCGACATGAGCTTGAGCTTCTTCAGCTCGCCCTCAGCCTTCTTGCGCGCCTCGGCGGGCATCTTGGCGGCCTTGATCTTCTTCTCGATCTCTTCGAGGTCAGCGCCCTCCTCGCCCTCGCCCAGCTCCTTCTGGATGGCCTTGACCTGCTCGTTCAGGTAGAAGTCGCGCTGGTTCTTCTCCATCTGGCGCTTGACGCGCCCGCGGATGCGCTTGTCCACGTTGAGGATGTCCACCTCGCGGTCGAGCTGCTCGAAAAGATTCTCCAGCCGCCCGCGCACGTCGGCCAGGCCCAGCACGGCCTGCTTGTTCTCGAGTTTGAGCGGCAGGTGGGCGGCGATGGTGTCGGCCAGGCGGCCGGCATCGTCGATGCCGCCGATGGAGGCGAGGATTTCCGAGGGAATCTTCTTGTTGAGCTTGACGTACTGGTCGAACTGCTGCATCACCGCGCGGCGCAGCGCCTCGACCTCGCTGGGTTCACCCTCTTCAATAGAGGCTTCGAGCGGCCGCACGGTGGCCGTGAAGAGGGTTTCCTCTTCCTCGACCTGGACGACGGCGGCGCGCTGCTGGCCCTCGACCAGCACCTTCACGGTGCCGTCGGGCAGTTTCAGCATCTGCAGGATGGTGGACACGCAGCCGACCTCGAACAGGTCGGCGACCTGCGGCTCGTCCTTGGCAGCCGTCTTCTGGGCCACCAGCATGATGCGGCGATCGCTCTCCATCGCCTGCTCCAGCGCTTTGATGCTCTTGGCGCGGCCGACGAACAGGGGGATCACCATGTGGGGAAAGACCACCACATCGCGCAGCGGCAACAGCGGCAGCTCGATGGGCGTGTCAGGCAGGGGGGTGTGTTCGGACATGGACAATCCTTGAAAAGCTCCATGGAATATGGTCCATGGGCAGATGATTTCAACCCGGCGCGGCAGGGTGGCCGGGCCAGGTCGTGAAGGCAGTCCTGCCGGTGCGCGGCAGCGTCAGGCCGTCTTGGCGGCCTCGCGGTAGACCAGCAGAGGCGCCTGGTTTTCCTCGATGGTGGACTCGTCCACCACCACCCGCTCGACGTTGGATGTGTGGGGCAGGTCGAACATGGTGCCGATCAGGGCATGCTCGACGATGGAGCGCAGGCCCCGCGCGCCGGTCTTGCGAGCAATCGCCTTGCGGGCGATGGCCTTGAGCGCGCCGGGGCGGATCTCCAGCTCCACGCCCTCCATGGACAACAGCTTGCTGTACTGCTTGACCAGGGCGTTCTTGGGCTCGGTCAGGATCTGCACCAGCGCCTCTTCATCGAGCTCGGCCAGCGCCGCAACCACCGGCATGCGCCCAACCAGCTCGGGGATCAGGCCGAACTTGATCAGGTCTTCGGGCTCGATGTCCTGGAACATCTCGGTGAGTGAGCGCTGCGACTTGCTGCGCACCGCCGCGCCAAAGCCGATGCCCGAACCCTCGGTGCGCGCCTCGATGACCTTCTCCAGGCCGGCGAAGGCGCCGCCGCAGATGAACAGGATGTTGGTGGTGTCGATCTGCAGGAAGTCCTGGTTGGGGTGCTTGCGCCCGCCCTGGGGCGGCACGCTGGCGAGCGTTCCCTCGATGAGCTTCAAAAGTGCCTGCTGCACGCCCTCTCCCGAGACGTCGCGGGTGATGCTGGGGTTGTCGCTCTTCCTGCTGATCTTGTCGATCTCATCGATGTAGACGATGCCGCGCTGGGCGCGCTCGACGTCGTAGTTGCAGCTCTGCAGCAGCTTGCTGATGATGTTTTCCACGTCCTCGCCGACGTAGCCGGCTTCGGTGAGCGTGGTGGCGTCGGCCATGACGAAGGGCACGTCCAGCTGGCGCGCCAGGGTCTGGGCCAGCAGCGTCTTGCCCGAGCCCGTGGGGCCGACCAGCAGGATGTTGCTCTTGGTCAGCTCCACGTCGTCCTTGCCGGCCTTCTCCTTGTGGCGCAGGCGCTTGTAGTGGTTGTAGACGGCCACGGCCAGCGTGCGCTTGGCCTTTTCCTGGCCGATCACGTAGTTGTCGAGGTTGGACTTGATCTCCACCGGCATGGGCAGCTCGCCCCGGCCGTCGCGGGCCGACGGCTCGGCCGGCACCTCGTCGCGGATGATCTCGTTGCACAGGTCAATGCATTCGTCGCAGATGAAAACCGACGGGCCGGCGATCAGCTTCTTCACCTCGTGCTGGCTCTTGCCACAGAACGAGCAGTAAAGGGTTTTTTCGCTGGAGGAGCCTTTTTTCTCGGCCATGGAAGCAATGCCTTATGTATGACAGGGGGGGGTCGTCAGGATGATAACGAAATAAAAACGGCGTTCCCCGCAAGGGAAACGCCGCGCTCGCCCTGCAGGAAATCAGGGGCGCTTGGCGATGACCTGGTCCACGATGCCGTAGTCCTTGGCTTCGTCGGCAGTCATGAAGTAGTCGCGCTCGGTGTCGGTCTTGATCTTCTCCAGCGGCTGGCCGGTGCGCTCGGCCAGGATGCGGTTCATCTGGTCCTTGGTGCGCAGGATGTCGCGCGCATGGATCTCGATGTCGGTCGCCTGGCCGCGCGCGCCGCCCAGCACCTGGTGGATCATGATCTTGGAGTTGGGCAGCGAGAAGCGCTTGCCCTTGGCGCCAGCGGCCAGCAGGAAGGCGCCCATGCTGGCGGCAAAGCCGCAGCACAGGGTGGACACGTCCGGCTTGATGAACTGCATGGTGTCGTAGATGGCCATGCCGGCCGTCACGCTGCCGCCGGGGGAGTTGATGTAGAACGAGATGTCCTTGTCCGGGTTCTCGCTCTCCAGGAACAGCAGCTGCGCCACCACCAGGTTGGCCGTCTGGTCGTTGACTTCGCCGACCAGGAAAATCACCCGCTCCTTGAGCAGGCGCGAATAGATGTCGTAGGACCGCTCGCCGCGGCCCGATTGCTCGATGACCATGGGGACCATGCCCAGGGCCTGGGTGTCGAGTGCGCTCATGTAATCAGTTCTCCAGTTGCAATACGGCGCTGTGGCCAGAAAAGGAAATGGGGCTTGCGCCGCAAAGCACAAGCCCCGACTCACAGGGGCCGCGCTTTGGGGCGCGGCCGGCAGGCCGATCGATCAGGCCTGGCCCATCAGTTCGTCGAAGGACAGGGCCTTCTCGTTGACCTTCGCCTTGCCGAGAATGAAGTCGGTGACGTTGTTCTCGATCACCACGGCCTCGACCTCGCCCAGGCGGTTGCGGTCGCTGAAGTACCAGCGCACCACGTCCTCGGGCTTCTCGTAGCTGGCGGCCAGCTCGTCGATGTGGGCCTTGAGCTGCTCGGGCGTGGCCTGCAGTTCATTGGCGCGCACCAGCTCGGCCACCACCAGGCCCAGGCGCACGCGGCGCTCGGCCTGCGGGCGGAACACGTCGTCGGGAATGTCGGCCTTGTCGGCGTCCTTGATGCCGCGCTGCTTCAGGTCGGCACGGGCCGCATCGCGCAGGCGCTCGATCTCGGTCTGCACGGCGACGCCCGGCAGGTCCAGCTCGGCGGTGGACAGCAGCGCGTCCATGGCGGCCTGCTTGTTGCGCGCCTGCAGGCGGAACTTGACTTCGCGCTCCAGGTTCTTCTTGATGTCCTCGCGCAGGCTCTCGACCGTGCCGCCCTCGATGCCCAGCGAGCGCACGAACTGCTCGCCCACTTCGGGCAGGTGGGCCGCCTCGATGTTCTTCACGGTGACCATGAAGTCAGCCGTCTTGCCCGCCACGTCCTTGCCGTGGTAATCCTCGGGGAAGGCCAGCGGGAAGGTCTTGCTCTCACCGACCTTCATGCCGCGCACGGCGTCCTCGAACTCCTTGAGCATCTGGCCTTCGCCGACCAGGAACTGGAAGTCCTCGGCCTTGCCGCCGGAGAACGGCTCGCCGTCGATCTTGCCCTCGAAGTCCACCGTCACGCGGTCGCCGTCCTCGGCGGCCGAGCCCAGAGCGCGCTGGGCGAAGGTGCGGCGCTGCTTGCGCAGGATATCCACCGTCTTGTCGATGGCAGCGTCGGTCACCTCCGAGGACAGACGCTCGACCTCGACCGCGGACAGATCGCCCAGCTTGACTTCGGGGAAGACCTCGAATACGGCGTCGAACGCCAGCTCGCCCTCGGGCGCGCCGTCCTTTTCGGTGATGCGCGGCTGGCCGGCCACGCGCAGCTGCGCCTCGTTGGCCGCCTGGCTGAAGGCCTGGCCGACCTTGTCGTTGAGCACCTCGTAGTGCACCGAATAGCCATAGCGCTGGCTGACCACGCTCATCGGCACCTTGCCGGGGCGAAAGCCGTCCATCTTCACGGTGCGGGCCAGGCGCTTCAGGCGCGCGTCCACTTCGTTCTGGATCTCGGCGACGGGCAGGCTCAGCGTGATCTTGCGTTCGAGCTTGTCAAGGGTCTCAACATTGATGGCCATGGTGTGTTCGTTTCCTAGTGTCAGGGGTGTGGACGGCGCCGGCGCGCCACCCGGCGCGCCGTGGTCGGCATCCATCTCACGTTGGTGCGCGGGGGGGGACTCGAACCCCCACACCATCAGCTGGCGTCAGGACCTAAACCTGGTGCGTCTACCAATTTCGCCACCCGCGCATCGCTTCATGCACCCGGATGCGCCGCCGCTGTCAGCGCCCGACACCCTGGTGAATCAGGTCAAACGCGAGATTTTAGCTGCAGGCGGAGGGCACCCCGGGCCGGCGGGCCCAAAAGCACATCCCGCGCTGCCATGTCCCCTGGCGGAGACCGGGCCGGCAGACACGACAATCGGCCCCGTGAGACATCCGCCGCCCCCCGCGCCCCAGGCCCCGCCGGTCACGCACTACGAGAACTTTCCCGTGGCGTCGCTGCTGTGCCCGCCGGCGCTGCGCCAGCCCATCGCCGCGCTCTACGCCTTTGCCCGCACGGCCGACGACCTGGCCGACGAGGGCCAGGCCACGCCCGCGCAGCGCCTGGCCGACCTGCAGGCCTACCGCGCCGAGCTGGCTGCCGCTGCCGTCGGCACGCCGCCCGGGCCGCGCTGGGCCGCGGTCTTCACGCCCCTGGCCGCGGTGCTGCGCAGCCACCGGCTGCCGCTGCCGCTGCTGCACGACCTGCTGAGCGCTTTCGAGCAGGACGTGGTCATGACCGCAGACGGCGCCACCTACGCCGATCGGCCAGCACTGCTGCAGTACTGCCGCCTGTCGGCCAATCCCGTGGGGCGGCTGCTGCTGCACCTCTACGACGTCGAGGACGTGCGGTCGCTCGCGCAGAGCGACGCCATCTGCAGCGCGCTGCAGCTCATCAACTTCTGGCAGGACCTGAGCGAAGACCTGCCGCGCGGGCGCCACTACCTGACCGATGCCGACTGCGCCGCCCACGGCGTGTCGCGCGCGCAGCTGGCGCGCCTGCAGCGCACGCCCGCCAGCGAACGGCTGGTGCTGGACTGCGCTGCCTGGGCGCGCGAGCTGATGCTGTCGGGCGCGCCGCTGGCGCGCCGCCTGCCCGGGCGCGCCGGCTGGGAGCTGCGCCTGGTCGTGCAGGGCGGCCTGCGCGTGCTGGACAAGGTGCAGGCCCTGAGCGGCGCCAGCCTGGTGCAGCGGCCGGTGCTCGGCAAGGCCGACTGGCCGGCCGTGCTGGCGCGCGCGCTGTGGATGCGGGGATGACGTTTTTGATAGCACCAGGCCCTTGCGTAGTAAAGACAAAAGACCTTTTTCCTTCAAACGCATGCGCTCGGGCGCGCTGGCGCCAGCATGGGACAATCACGCTCCACATGACCCCCGAACACTACGTCCAGGAGAAGGCCGCCGCCTCCGGCAGCAGCTTCTACTACGCTTTCCTGTTCCTGCCGCGCGACCGGCGCGCCGCCATCACGGCCTTCTACGCGTTCTGCCGCGAGGTCGATGACGTGGTCGACGAGGTCAGCGACCCGGGTGTGGCCGCCTCCAAGCTGGACTGGTGGAGTGGCGAAGTCAAGAAGGCCTTTGCCGGCCAGCCCACCCACCCGGTCACGCAGGCCCTGGCGCCGCACATCGAGCGCTTCGGGCTGCAGGAGCGTTCGCTGCAGGCGGTCATCGAAGGCTGCCGCATGGACCTCACGCAGACGCGCTACCTCGACTTTGCGGGCCTGGCGCAGTACTGCCATCTGGTGGCCGGCGTGGTCGGCGAGGTGGCCGCGCGCATCTTCGGCCAGACCCAGGACGCGACCACGCAGTACGCCCACAAGCTGGGCCTGGCGTTCCAGCTCACCAACATCATCCGCGACGTGGGTGAGGACGCGCTGCGCGGGCGCATCTACCTGCCCATCAGCGAGCTGCAGCAGTTCGACGTCAAGGCGCACGAGATCACGCAGCGCCAGCACTCCGAGCGCTTTGTCGCCCTGATGCGCTTTCAGGCCGCGCGCGCCCAGCAGTACTACGACGAGGCGCTGGCGCTGCTGCCCGCCGCCGACCGGCGCGCGCAAAAGCCCGGCCTGATGATGGCCAGCATCTACCGCACGCTGCTGTCCGAGATCGAGGCCGATGACTTCCAGGTCCTGCACCAGCGCACCAGCCTCACGCCGCTGCGCAAGTTCTGGCTGGCCTGGAAGGTGCAGGCGCTGGGCCTGCTGTGAAGGTGGCCGTCATCGGCGCCGGCTGGGCCGGCGTGGCCGCGGCCGTGCACGCCGCGCAGGCCGGCCATGTGGTGACGCTGCTCGAAGCCGGCCGCACCCTGGGCGGCCGGGCACGCACGCTGCACGCCCCGCTGGCCGACGGGCGCACGGCGGCCCTGGACAACGGCCAGCACATCCTGATCGGCGCCTACGCCGAGTGCCTGCAGCTCATGCGCACCGTGGGGGTGGACCCGCAGGCCGCGCTGCTGCGCCTGCCGCTGGCCCTGGTGCACGCCGATGGCACCGGCCTGCGGCTGCCCGACGCGTCTCCGCCCTGGGACGCCCTGGCCGGCATCGCCCGCGCCCGCGGCTGGAGCGTGGGCGAGCGCCTGGCGCTGCTGGCGCGCGCGGTGCGCTGGCGCCTGGCGGGCTTTCGCTGCGCGCCCACAGCCAGCGTGGCCGACCTGTGTGATGGGCTGCCGCCGCGCCTGGTGCGCGAGTTCATCGAGCCGCTGTGCGTCTCGGCGCTGAACACGCCGCTGCACGAGGCCTGCGGCCAGACCTTCCTGCGCATCCTGCAAGACAGCCTGTTCGCCGGCCGCGGCGGCTCCAATTACCTGCTGCCGCGCACCGACCTGGGCGCGCTGCTGCCCGAGCCCGCGGCCGCCTGGCTGCGCGCGCGCGGCCACCGGGTGCACGAAGGGCGGCGCGTGCGACAGCTGGCGCGCCTGCCCGCGCAGCCCGGCTGGCAGGTGGACGGCGAAGCCTTCGACGCCGTGCTGCTGGCCGCCGGCAGCCACGAGGCCGCGCGGCTGGTGCACGGGGCCGAGGCACCGCCGGCCGAGCGCCCGGCCCTTGCCCACTGGGCCGGCAAGGCAGCGGCGCTGCGCTTTGGCGCCATCGCCACGGTCTATGCCGAGCAGGTGGGCGCACGCGGCGCGCTGCTGCCGCTGCCGCTGCTGCCGCTGCCGCTGCTGGCGCTGCGCTCGGGGCCGGCGCAGTTTGCCTTCGACCGCGGCCAGCTCGGCGGCCCGGCCGGCCTGCTGGCTTTCGTCGTGAGTGCCTTCGAAGGCGAACGCGCGGCGCTGCAGGCCCGGGTGCTGGACCAGGCTGCCCGCGAGCTGCGCCTGCCCGGCCTGCGCGCCGTGCAGACCGTGGTGGAAAGGCGCGCCACTTTTGCCTGCACCCCGGGCCTGGCGCGCCCGCCGCAGGCCATCGCGCCCGGCCTGCTGGCCTGCGCCGACTACGTCGCCGGGCCCTATCCGGCCACGCTCGAAGGCGCCGTGCTGCACGCGGCCAGCGCTGTCAGACTTTTAATGAAAAATCGCTGAAACCCTTGCTGCGCAAGGGCCCATAGCTATTCTTCGCGTAGCAGGCTGACGGGTGGGCGCTGCACGGCCGGAGGGTGCGACAGCACGTCCGCCAGCGTCAGCATCTCCAGCCCCGTGTGGTGCCAGAAGCCCTCCAGCGCCGGCTCGCGCACGAGCAGCAGGCGCTGCACCAGGGGCTGCATGCCGGTCTCGGCGGGCCGGGCCAGCAGCACGTAGCGCGCATCGGCGATGGCGATCGCATCGGCCGCGGTCTCGCTCAGCTGCGCCACCCAGTCCAGGCCGGTGAGCGTCTCCAGCACGGGTTCGAGCTGCAGCACGTCCACGCGCAGCAGGCGCGCGAGCTGGGTGGCCGTGAGGCCATGGGCGCTGCTGCCGCGCGCCGCCTGCAGGTGTGCCAGCACCTCGACGGCCAGCAGGAACTGCCAGCCCTGCCCGCCCACCGGGCGGAACACGCCGGCCAGCAGGCTGGGCAGATAAGCCGCCACCACCGCCCCCAGCAGCACGATGACCCAGGCCACATAGACCCACAGCAGCAGGATGGGCAGCGTGGCGAACGTGCCGTAGAGCACCGAATACGTGGGCACCGAGGCCAGGTAGAACACCAGCACGTTCTTGGCCAGCGAGATGCCCACCGACACGAAGACCCCGCCGGCCCAGGCATGGCGCCAGCGCACATGGGTGTTGGGCACATAGTGGTAGAGCGCGGCCATGCCGCTGGACAACACCAAAAACTCGATGCCGTCGAACAGCAGCCGCGCCGCGCCCGGCAGCGCGCCGCCCAGGCCCTGGGACGCCGCCGCCGCCACCGAAGTGGTCAGCGCCAGGCTGCCCGCCAGCACCAGCGGGCCCAGCGTCAGCACGGCCCAATAGACCAGCACGCGCTGGCCCAACGGGCGCAGATCGCGCACGCGCCAGATGTTGTTGAGCGTGCGGTCGATGGTCTGCATCAGCATCAGCGACGTCAGCGCCAGGAAGGAAAAGCCCGCCACCCCCAGGCTGCTGGCCTTGGTGGCGAACTGCGTGATGTTGTCCAGCACCGAGCGCGAGATGGTCGCCGGGATCAGGCTGTCCATCAGCCAGCGCTCGAGCACGCGCTGCATCTCGCCGAAGGCCGGAAACACCGTGAACACCGCCAGCGCCACGGTGGCAAAGGGCACCAGCGCCAACAGCGTGGTGAAGGTGAGGCTGCTGGCCGTCAGGCCCAGCCGGTCCTCGCGGTAGCGCACGCGCAGCATGTGCACCGTGGTGCGCCACGGGAACTGCGACAGTTGCAGCAGCCACGCCTCCAGGCGCTGCGCGGCAAGCTGTGGGGTCAAGGACATGGCCGATATGATGCCAGCCCCATGCAGACCGCCCCCGCCTCCCCTGCCCTGCCCGGCGCTGCCGTCGTCTCGACTGACGTGGCGGCCACGCGCTGGCTGGCCGTGGTCAGCCTGCTCGGGCTCATCGCGCTCAGCCTGGCCTGGGAGCTGTGGCTGGCGCCGCTGCGCCCGGGCGGCTCGTGGCTGGCGCTCAAGAGCCTGCCGCTCATCGTGCCGCTGGCCGGCCTGCTCAAGCGGCGCATGTACACCTATCGCTGGGTCAGCCTGCTGGTCTGGCTGTATTTCACCGAGGGCGTGGTGCGCGCCTGGAGCGACGCCGCGCCCGGCCGCTTGCTGGCCCTGGCCGAGGTCGGGCTGTGCCTGCTGCTGTTCATTGCCTGCGCGCTGCATGTGCGCCTGCGCCTGCGCGCCGCCCGCCGGGCCATGGCGGGCGCCGCCGCCGGCTGAGTGAATGCTTTCTCGCTGGAACCCCTGCCCATGACCGCTGCCCTGCTCGACTCCCTGCGCCAGACCGTCGGCGCCGCCCACGTCCTGACCGAAGGCGACCTGAGTGCCTGGGAGCAGGACTGGCGCCGCCGCCAGCGCGGCCGCGCCCTGGCCGTGGTGCGCCCGGGCAGCACCGCCGAGGTGGCGGCCGTGGTGCGTGCCTGTGCCGCTGCCGGCACTTCCCTGGTGCCCCAGGGCGGCAACACCGGCCTGTCGGTGGGCAGCTCGCCCGACGCCAGCGGCACCCAGGTGGTGCTGAGCCTGACGCGCCTGAACCGCGTGCGCGCGCTCGACCCGGCCAACCTGACGCTGACGGTGGAGGCTGGCTGCATCCTGCAGACCGTGCAGCAGACGGCGGCCGAGGCCGGCCTGCTATTTCCGCTGTCGCTGGCGGCCGAGGGCAGCTGCACCATCGGCGGCAACCTGGCGACCAATGCCGGCGGCACCCAGGTGGTGCGCTACGGCAACGCGCGCGAACTGTGCCTGGGGCTGGAGGTGGTGACCGCCCGGGGCGAGGTCTGGGACGGCCTGTCGGGCCTGAGGAAGGACAACACCGGCTACGACCTGCGCAACCTGCTGATCGGCAGCGAAGGCACGCTGGGCATCATCACCGCCGCCACGCTCAAGCTGTTTGCCCGCCCGGCGGCGCAGCTCACCGCCTGGGCGGCCGTGCCGTCCATGCAGGCGGCCGTGCAGCTGCTCGCGCTGGCGCACCGCCATCTGGGCGCGGGCCTGACCGGGTTCGAGGTCATGAACCAGTTTTCGCTGTCGCTGGTGGCGCGCCACATGCCGCAGCTGCGCGCGCCCTTTGCCGGCCTGGAAGGCGCGCCCTGGTGCGTGCTGCTGGAGAACAGCGACAACGAGAGCGAGGAACACGCCCGCTCGCGCTTCGAGCACCTGATGGAGCTGGCCTTCGAGGAGGGCTGCGTGCTCGACGCAGTCGTGGCAGGCAGCATCGCCCAGGCGCGCGAGCTGTGGCACGTGCGCGAGAGCATCCCGCTGGCGCAGGCCGAAGAGGGCCTGAACATCAAGCACGACATTTCGGTGGCGGCCTCGCGCATCCCTGACTTCATTGCCCACACCGACGCCGTGCTGGCGCGCGAGGTGCCGGGCGCGCGCCTGGTCACCTTCGGCCACCTGGGCGACGGCAACCTGCACTACAACGTGCAGGCCCCCGAGGGGGGCGACGCCGCGGCCTTCCTGCGCGAGCAGGAGCCGCGCGTGAACCAGCTGGTCTATGACGCGGTGGCCACGCATGGCGGCTCGTTCTCGGCCGAGCATGGCGTGGGCACGCTCAAGACCGCGGAGCTGCAGCGCTACGAGTCGCCCGTGGCGCTGGGCCTGATGCGCGCCATCAAGCAGGCACTGGACCCGCAGGGTCTCCTCAACCCGGGTTGCGTGCTGGAAAATCGATAGCTGCAAGCCCTTGTCCAGCGAGGGCTGCAAGGGTTTTTGACCCTATTTTTGGGCTGTGCGGCCTGGGGCTGTCACCGCTCCCGGGCGTTGCACGGCAAGGCGCGCACCTCCAGCGGCAGGACATGCGCCGGCTGCCCGGGTCGGCGAGAGCAAGGCTGCAGCCCGCAATGCACGCAGTGCGTGGGATACTTGCCCGCCTTGCCCGCACCCAAAGGCGCTGCCTGCGCCGCCTGCCTTCATGACCAGCCGCCCCGTCCGCACCCAGTACGAAGATTTCATGCGCCATGTGTTCGAGCACGGCGCCCCCAAGGGCGACCGCACGGGCACAGGCACCCGCAGCGTGTTCGGCCACCAGATGCGCTTCGACCTGAGCGAGGGCTTTCCGCTTGTCACCACCAAGCGCGTGCACTGGAAGAGCGTGGCGCTGGAGCTGCTGTGGTTTCTGCGCGGCAGCAGCAATGCGCGCTGGCTGCAGGAGCGTGGCGTGAGCATCTGGGACGAGTGGGCGGATGAAAGCGGCGAGCTGGGTCCCATCTATGGCGTGCAGTGGCGCAGCTGGCCCACACCGGGCGGCGGCCACATCGACCAGATCGCCCAGGTCATCGACACCCTGCGCAGCAACCCGGACTCGCGCCGCATCCTGGTGAGCGCCTGGAACGTGGCCGAGCTCGACCAGATGGCGCTGATGCCCTGCCATGCGCTGTTCCAGTTCTATGTGGCGGGCGGGCGGCTGTCATGCCAGCTGTACCAGAGGAGCGCCGACATCTTCCTGGGCGTGCCTTTCAACATCGCCAGTTATGCGCTGCTCACGCACATGGTGGCGCAGCAGTGCGACCTGGAGGTCGGGGATTTCATCTGGGTGGGTGGCGACTGTCACATTTATAGCAACCACTTCGAGCAGGTGCAGACGCAGCTGGCGCGTGCGCCCCACCCCTTCCCCGAGCTGCGCATCCTGCAACGGCCCAAGTCCCTCTTTGACTATGAATTCGAGGACTTCGAGATCGTTGGCTACGAGCACCATCCGGCCATCAAGGCGCCGGTGGCCGTCTGAGAAAGAGGCCTCCATGGACATCGCACTGATCTACGCCGTCTCGGCCAATGGCGTCATCGGCAAGGACGGCGCCCTGCCCTGGCACCTGCCCGAGGACCTGGCGCACTTCAAGGCGCTGACCCTGGGCCAGCCGGTCATCATGGGCCGCAGGACCTGGGACTCGCTGCCGCCGCGCTTTCGCCCACTGCCCGGGCGCGCCAACCTGGTGGTGACGCGCCAGCCCGGCTGGCAGGCGGACGGCGCCCAGCGCGCGGCCAGCCTGCAGGACGCCCTGGGACAGGCCGCGCGCAGCGGCGCGGCCACCGCCTGGGTCATCGGCGGGGCGCAGCTGTTCGACATGGCCCTGCCGCTTGCCACGCGCATCGAGGCGACCGAGATTGCACAGGACTTCGAGGGCGACACCTTCATGCCGCCCCCAGGAGCCGAATGGGTCGAGGCAGAGCGCAGCCACCACGTCGGCGCGCAGGGACTGCCGTTCAGCTTCGTGCGCTACCAGCGTCGTAGCGCGCAATGATTTCGATAGCTGGACACCGTTATGCAGCAAGGGTTTGAGGCTTGAAACACATGCAGATTGCCACCTGGAACGTCAACTCCCTGTCCGTGCGCCTGCCCCAGGTGCTGGAGTGGCTGGCCGCCAACCCCGGGGTCGATGCGCTGGGCCTGCAGGAGCTCAAGCTGGTGGACGAGAAGTTTCCGCACGAGGCCTTTGCCGCCCTGGGTTACCAGGCCGCGGCCTTTGGCCAGAAGACCTACAACGGCGTGGCCATCATCAGCCGCCACCCCCTGCAGGACGTGATGCGCAACGTTCCCGGATTCGGTGACGAGCAGGCGCGCGTCATCGCGGCGACGCTGGCCGCGCCAGGCGGGCCGCTGCGCCTGGTCAACGCCTACTTCGTTAACGGCCAGTCCCCCGGCTCGGACAAGTTCGACTACAAGATGCGCTGGCTGCAGGCGCTGCAGGACTGGCTGCGTGCCGAACTGCAGCAGCATCCGCGCCTGGCGCTGGTGGGTGACTTCAACATTGCCCCGGAGGACCGCGACTCGTTCGACCCGGTCGGGCTGGCCGGCAGCATCCACCACACCGAGGAGGAGCGCGCGCATTTCCGCGCCCTGCTGGACCTGGGCCTCACCGACGCTTTCCGGCTCTTCGAGCAGCAGGAGAAAACCTTCTCCTGGTGGGACTACCGCATGCTGGGCTTCCAGAAAAACCGCGGCCTGCGCATCGACCACATCCTGGTCAGCGGTGCGCTGCGCGGCAGCGTCACGGCCTGCCACATCGACCGAGCGCCGCGCAAGAACAAGCAGCCGAGCGACCACACGCCGGTGGTGGTGACGCTGGCGGCCTGAGCGGCCCGGCTGGCCGGCGCGGCAGCCTCGGGCCCAAAAAAGGCCGGCTCCCCTGCGCCAGCCGGCCTGCATGGTGCTGACGGCGCAGCCATCGTCAGGCGGTGTTCACGACGCAGCGTTGTAGCGGTCGCGCAGCGCCTTGATCTCGTCGTGGTTGCGCTGCACGCCCTGCGCCTGGCGCTCCACCAGGGCCCGCGCACTCGGGGGCAGGTTGGCCTTCAGCGCCTTGCGGTAGCGCGCCAGGGCAGCGTCCTCGCCACGTTCACACTCGTTGAGCACGGCCTGGTCGTCGTTGACCGACAGCGCCGACTTCACCGACACCCAGCCGCGATGCATGGCCCCCGTGACCGACCCGCCCGAGGCCGGCTCACCACCGTGGTTGCGGATTTCATGCTCCAGCTCGGCTGCGGCGCTGGCGCATTCCTGCGCGTGGCGCTCCAGGATGCGCTTGAGCTCGGCGCTGTCGGCATGCTCGGCGGAGGTGCGAAAGCCGTATTCGCCATCGCGGCTGCATTCGAGCAGGTCGTTGAGGACATCCACCACGTCGCCACTGTCCGGCCGGCCTTCCAGGGTGCTGGCGGTGGCGCTCACGGTGCTGGAGGCGGGCATGGTGGTGGCACCCGTCGCCACGTTGCGGCGTGCGCGCTCCCAAGCGGCGCGGGTGGCCGGGCGGGCCTGCTCCCAGGCCAGCGGGCTGGCACCCCGGGAGGAGCCCCAGTCGCGCGACAGATTGGGTTCGACGGCTTCGAAGTCACCGTCATAGCGGCCCGCCGAGTTCCAGCCCAGCTCATAGGCCGGACGGTATTCGTCGTAGTTGCGGCCCGACTCGTAGTAGGGCTCGCGCTGGAAGCTTTCGCGCCAGTAGGCGTCCTCGGCCGTGGGGTTGACCGATTCGGCCGCGGCCTTGCCGGCGAGACCGCCGACCACCGCGCCGGCGATCCCGCCAATGGCCGCGCCAATGGGGCCGCCAAAGGCACCGGCGGCAGCCCCAGCCACGGCGCCACCCGCAGCGCCCACGCCGGTGCCGACAGGGTGGGCTCCGGGCTCGTTGGTCAGCGGGTCGCGGTTGGCATCATCCTTGAAATCCGACATATATCGACTCCGGTTGGTTGGTTGAAGTGCCAGCCATTCTCAAATCCGGGCCGGGGCCGACGGGTCGGCGTGCGGACTGCCTGTGTGTAGGACTGCGCGGAGGAGCACACCGCGCGCAGAAACTCGGTGGTTTACGGGAAAGATAGCTGCAAGTCCAGCACCGGCGCGGGTTTCAGCGGGTTTTCATCCAATATCCTCAGGGTCGAACTGGCTGGGTCCTCCAGCCCCGGATATCAGTCCCAGTTCCTGCAGTTTGCGCGTCAGCGTGTTGCGCCCCAGGCCCAGGCGCTGCGCGGCCTCGGCGCGCCGGCCACCGGTGGCCTGCAGGGCGACGTGAAGCAGCTGCGCTTCGAAACGGCGCGACAGGGTCTGCCATGGCTGGGCACTGCCGGCCTCCAGCAGGCGGCGGGCTTCGTCGGCCAGGGCCGGCTCCCAGCTCGCGCGCGCTGGCGCTTCGGCGCCTGCTGCCATACGCACCTCTGGCGGCAGATCGGCGGGTGTGATGAGCTGCGCCGGCGCCATCACGGTCAGCCAGTGGCAAATGTTCTCCAGCTGCCGCACATTGCCGGGAAAGGGAAAGCGCATGAGCTGCTCCTGCGCCGCGGCGGACAGCCGCTTGGGCGCCACGCCAAGCTGGCGCGTGCCATGCTGCAGGAAGTGCGCAGCCAGGGCCGGCACGTCCTCGCTGCGCTCGCGCAGCGGCGGCAGGCGCAGGCGGATGACGTTGAGGCGATGGTAGAGGTCTTCGCGGAAGGCACCGGCGCGCACGCGCTGCTCCAGGTCCTGGTGCGTGGCGGCGACGATGCGCACGCGCACGCGCACGCTGGCATGGCCGCCCACCCGGTAGAACTGGCCTTCGGCCAGTACGCGCAGCAGGCGCGTCTGCAGGGCCAGCGGCATGTCGCCGATTTCGTCGAGAAACAACGTGCCCCCGTCGGCCTGCTCGAAGTGCCCCTGGCGCCGGGCCTGCGCCCCGGTGAATGCCCCGCGCTCATGACCGAAAAGCTCGCTTTCCAGCAGCTCGGCCGGGATGGCGGCAGTGTTGATGGCAACAAAGGGACCGGCCGCCACTGGCGAGTGCCGGTGCAGCGCACGTGCCACCAGCTCCTTGCCGGTGCCGGTCTCGCCCGTGACCAGCACCGTCGCCGTGCCCTGGCTCAAGCGGCCGATGGCCCGAAACACCTCCTGCATGGCGGGCGCCTGGCCCAGCATCCCGGGCGCTGGTGCAGGCGCCTGGGGCGGCGGGCCGGGCGGGCCGCCCTCCAGGCCCGCGGCCAGGGCACTGCGCACCAGGGCCACGGCCTGCAACACGTCGAAGGGCTTGGCCAGATATTCGAACGCCCCACCCTGGAAGGCCGCCACGGCGCTGTCCAGGTCGGAGAACGCCGTCATGACGATGACGGGCAGGCCGGGCACGAGCGCGCGCACCCGGGCGAGCAGCTCCAGGCCGGAGGCGCCGGGCATGCGGATGTCGGTGACGAGCGCCAGCGGCAATGAATGGGACCGGGGTGCGCTCCCCTCGTGCAGGGCGGCATCCAGGGCGTCGAGCACTTCCTGGGCGCGGCTGAAGCTGCGCGTGGCCAGGCCTTCGCGGGCCAGCGCCCGCTCCAGCACGAAGCGGATGGACGGGTCGTCGTCCGCAATCCACAGCGTCCTCATGGCAGGGGCAGCAGGATGGCAAAGCGCGTGCAGCCGGGGGCGCTGTCGCACTCGATGATGCCGTCGTGGCGCTGCACGAAGGCCTGCGCCAGAGTGAGACCCAGGCCGGTGCCGGCGTCGCGCCCGGTGACCAGGGGCAGGAAGATGCGCTCGCGCAGCTCGGCCGGGATGCCCGGGCCGTTGTCCAGCACTTCCAGCTGCAGCGCCAGGCGGTGCCGCTGGCGCCCCAGCACCGGCTGCCGCGACACACGGGTGCGCAGCGTGATGCGGCCGCCCTGGGCGGGCGATTGCTCGTCCAGCACCTGCGCGGCATTGCGCACGATGTTGAGCAGGGCCTGCACCAGCTGCTCCCGGTCGCCGTGCAGCTCGGGCAGCGAGGTGTCGTAGTCGCGCAGCACTTCCAGGCCCTGCGGATGTTCGGCCAGCACCAGGGCGCGCACGTGTTCGCAGACTTCGTGGATGTTGACCGGCGCCAGCCGCTGGCCGTGCCGGTGAGGTGCGAGCAGGCGGTCCACCAGGGCTTGCAGGCGGTCGGTCTCGCGGACGATGACCTGGGTGTATTCGGCCAGCGCGGGGTCGGCCAGCTCCAGTTCGAGCAGCTGCGCCGAGCCGCGGATGCCGCCCAGCGGGTTCTTGATCTCGTGCGCGAGGTTGCGTACCAGCTCGCGCTGCGCCTCACCCTGTTCGCGCAGGCGCTCGCTGCGGTCCTGGCCGCAAACGGGCCACAGCTCCAGCAGCAACTCGTCGGCGCCCTCCTGCGCCGCGGCCAAGCTGGCATGCACGGCCAGCGCTTCCCCGGCCGGGGTGCGCAGCGCGGCCTGGAACCGCAGCGTGGCGAAGCCGTGGGCACGGGCGCCCTCCAGGGCGGTGCGCAGCACCTGGGGCTCGGACAGCAGGCCGGAGAAATCCGCACCTTCGAGGGTGCGCCGGGACAGGGCGAGGGCTGCCTCCAGGGCGGCATTGGCGAACACGATGCGGCCATCGCCACGCAGCACCGCCACCAGGGTGCCGAGCCAGTCCAGCGGGTGGTAGCGCCCGGCCGCAGGGCCCTGGGCCGGTGCGGCCGGCATGGCAGCGTCAGCGGCCCAACCGGGCCAGCTCCCGCTTGATGCCGGCCACGTCGGCCTCGGCACGGGCCACTGCCGCCTTGAGCTCGGCCGTGCGCTCCAGGTAGACCTGCGGGTTGCGCAGCTCCAGCGCGGTGCGCTGGGGCATGCCGTTGTTGAACTCGGCGCGCAGGTCGGCCAGCCGGGCTTCGGCCTTGCGCAGCTCGTCGTCCAGAATGGCGCGGGCATCGGCGTCGCGTGCGCGCTGATCGGCTGCGTCCACGCGCGGGCCAGCAGGCGCCGGCAGGGCGCCCGCCCGGGCAACCGGCGCGGCGACCGCAGGCGCCGCAGCCCCCGGTGGCCGCCCCTGGACGACGGTGACGTTTCCGCCCTCCACCAGCCGGCAGCCGCGCTCGCGCGCCTGGACCGCGTTGTTGGTGTATTCGTTGCCACAGCGGTAGATGCGGTCCTGGGCCTGGGCGGCCAGCACCGCACAGGCCAGGGCCAGGACGATCAGGGTCTTGCGTTGCATGTGGGTCCTCGGCGCAGCAGCGCCAAGCATCGCCAGCGTCCGGGGCGGCCCGGTGGCGGCCCTCCTTCGCACGGCGCGCTCAGAGCGAGTAGTACATGTCGTACTCGACCGGGTGCGGCGCCATGCGGTAACGCTGCACTTCGGCCATCTTGACGTCGATATAGGCATCGAGCATGCCATCGGAGAACACGCCGCCCTTGGTCAGGAAGCCGCGGTCCTGGTCCAGCGCCTCCAGAGCCTGATCCAGGCTGTGGCACACGGTGGGCACCAGGCGGTCTTCCTCGGGCGGCAGGTGGTACAGGTCCTTGGTGGCGGCTTCGCCCGGGTGGATGCGGTTTTCCACACCGTCCAGGCCGGCCATCATCAACGCGGAGAAGCACAGGTAGGGGTTGGCCAGCGGGTCGGGGAAACGCGCTTCCACACGCCGGCCCTTGGGGTTGGCGACATAAGGGATGCGGATGGACGCCGAGCGGTTGCGCGAGCTGTAGGCGAGCTTGACCGGCGCCTCGAAGCCGGGCACCAGGCGCTTGTAGCTGTTGGTGCCCGGGTTGGTGATGGCGTTGAGCGCGCGGGCGTGGTGGATGATGCCGCCGATGTAGTAGAGGGCGAAATCGGACAGGCCGGCATAGCCGTCGCCGGCGAACAGGTTCTTGCCGTCCCTCCAGATCGACTGGTGCACATGCATGCCCGAGCCGTTGTCGCCAGCGTAGGGCTTGGGCATGAAGGTCGCCGTCTTGCCGTAGGCGTTGGCCACGTTCCAGATGACGTACTTCATGGTCTGCGTCCAGTCGGCGCGCTCGACCAGGGTGGAAAAGCGCGTGCCGATCTCGTTCTGGCCAGCGCCGGCGACCTCGTGGTGGAAGACCTCGACCGGGATGCCGAGCTGCTCCAGGATCAGGGTCATCTCGGCGCGCATGTCATGCGTGCTGTCCACCGGCGGCACGGGAAAGTAGCCGCCCTTGGTCGTGGGGCGGTGGCCGCGGTTGCCGCCTTCCAGGCGCGTGCCGCTGTTCCAGGGCGCCTCGTACTCGTCGATTTCGTAGAAGGTGCGGCCCGGCTCGTTGCTCCAGCGCACGCCATCGAACAGGAAGAATTCGGGCTCGGGGCCAAAATAGGCCGTGTCGCCCAGCCCCGAGGCCTTCAGGTAGGCCTCGGCGCGCTTGGCAATCGAGCGCGGGTCGCGGTCGTAGGCCTTGCCGTCGCCCGGCTCGACCACGTCGCATTGCATGAACAGCGTGGTCTCCTCGAAAAAGGGGTCAATGTTGGCGGTCGCGGGGTCGGGCATGAGCTGCATGTCCGAGGCCTCGATGCCCTTCCAGCCGGGCATGGAGGAGCCGTCGAAGGCGTGGCCCTCGGTGAATTTGTCCTCGTCGAAATGCGAGACGGGCACCGTGACGTGCTGCTCTTTGCCCCGGGTATCGGTGAAACGGAAGTCGACGAAACGGACTTCGTTCTCCTCCACCATGTTCATCACGTCAGCAACAGTCTTCGCCATCAGGTTCTCCGGAATTGAAAGTGCTCATGCACGATGAGCGGTAAAAGCATATAGCGTGCCAGCAGGTGGCGCCATGTCGGCAGCTCCTGTAGCCGGCAATTGGCGGTCGGATCACCGTTCACGCACCAGTTCGGGGCCTAACACCGCACCAGCCTGGTGCAGGGCGGTGTGCAGCTGCCGCCATGCGGGTGGCACCAGCGCCGCCGGACCCTTGACGCCCAGTTCCACATGCTGGCCATGCACAGGGTGGTCCACGCTCGGCAGGCTGAAAACGCGAACGCCAGGATGATCGGCTTCGATGCGCTCCATCAGCGGGGTCAGCGCCGACTCCATGGCGCCATGCAGCACGATCGAATGCTCGAGCTGGGGAGAGCGATTGAACCACTGGTTGCAGGTATTTTCCAGCACCCACTCCACCATCGGCCAAGCCATAACTGGAAAGCCGGGCGTGAAATGCACCACCCCGCCCCCTGGTCCGTCGCACGAAAAACCGGGGATCCGGTTGTAGGGATTGGGGATGATGCGCGCGCCCCGGGGCAGCATGCCCATCTGCAGGCGCTGCTGGTTGTCGGCACGGTCCGGCTCGAAAGGTTCGCCTCGCTGACTGGCGATCTCCTGCATGCGCTCACGGATAAGCGCCTGCGCCTCTGCGTGCGCCACCAGAGGCACGCCCAGCGCAGCAGCGGCACTCTGCCGGGTGTGGTCGTCGGGAGTGGCGCCTATCCCGCCACAGCACAACACCACGTCCGCCGAGGCAAAAGCGCGTTGAAGCGCTTTTGTGAGACGCGGCCGGTCATCGCCCAGGAAATGCGCCCAGCCCAGCTCCAGCCCCCGGGCTGCCAGAAGTTCGATGACCTTGGGCAGATGTTTGTCAGCGCGCTTGCCCGTCAAGATCTCGTCGCCGACGACGAAGAGACCGAGCACTGGCGCAGCGACGCTGGAAGAGCTGGAAGTCATGGATGGAACCCGGGAATGCAAAAAATGGCGGCAAGCATAGCGCTCTGCACCAGCGCCTGTCTGGTCCCTCAGGCGGAAAGCAGCGCCAGTTCGGCTTCGTTCAGCCAGCGCCACTGCCCGGCGAGCAGGTCATCAGGCAGCACCAGCCGTCCGACCTGGGAGCGGTGCAGCGCCTCGACCCGGTTGCCTGCCGCGGCGACCATGCGCTTGACCTGGTGATATTTACCCTGGGTCAGCGTGAGATCCATCCGGCATTCGTCCGTACGCTCGCAGGCAGCGGCCTGCACCGGCCGCGGATCATCGTTCAGGGTGACGCCTGCGAGCAGGCGATCCATTTGCTCCTGCGTCACTGGGTGGCGGGTGGTCACCTGGTACACCTTGGAAATGCGCTTCTTGGGCGATGCCATGCGATGGAGGAACTGGCCGTCGTCGCTGAGCAGCAGCAGGCCGCTGGTGTCCTGGTCGAGCCGGCCACAGGCCTGCACACCGTCGGTCGCATTCCTGCCCGGCCGCTGCCGCAAAGGGGCGGGCAGCAGCGTGTAGACACTGGGGTAGGCCGATGGCTTCTGCGAGCATTCGAAACCGACAGGCTTGTGCAGCACCACATAAGCCTTGGACTGGTAATGCCAGTCCATGCCCTGCACATTGAAGAGGAGGCCTTCCTCGCGAACACTCTGCAGAGGATCGGTGCACAGCTGCATTTCTTTCGAACCAGATTCCTGGATGGCCACCAGTCCATGCTGGACCAGTCCGGCGCAGACCCGCCTCGTGCCGAAACCCTGGGAATAGAGAATATCCTGAAGCTGCATGAATGAGCACTCCTCCAACGCCAACGCCCCTGCATCTTTCGATGGCAGGGGCGTTGTATGCTGCTGGGCTT
>NZ_DAMCAM010000048.1:0-21406 GCF_032059615.1 Melaminivora sp.
AACCGATGACCTCTTGCATGCCATGCAAGCGCTCTCCCAGCTGAGCTATACCCCCTTCGAGACAACCATTCCAATTGCTTGGCATCGTCATCTGCTGAGCCTCGAATTATAGACAGGTTTTCAGCGGGTTTTCAAACGCGCGAGGATTTTTTCGCGCCCGAGCAGCTCCAGCACCGCATCCACCGATGGCGTGTGCGCCGTGCCCAGAGTCAGCACGCGCACCGGCATGGCCAGCTGCGGCATCTTGGCGCCCTGCTCCTTGAGCAACTGCTTGATGGTGGCGGCAATGGCCTCCCGGCTCCACTCGGTGGTGGCGATGGCCGCGGCGAACGCGTCCAGCAGGGGCGCGGCGGCGGGCGTCAGGTGCTGGGCGGCATCCGCCGCGTTGCGCTCGATGGCGTCCACATAGAAGAGGCGCGCCCAGTTCGCCAGATCGACCAGAGTCTCGCAGCGGTCCTTGAACAGTGCGCAGATGCGCGGCAGGCGGTCGTCGGCCTCCAGCTGCGCCCCGTCTACGCCGGCCCGCAACATGAAGGGGCGCACCAGCGCAGCCAGGCGCGCATCGTCCAGCGCCTTCAGGTGCTGGGTGTTGACCCAGCGCAGCTTGGCTTCGTCGAATTGGCCAGCGCTTCTGCCCAGGTGATCGAGGTCGAACCATTGGAGGAACTGGGCACGCGAGAAGATCTCGTCGTCGCCGTGGCTCCAGCCCAGGCGCGCCAGGTAGTTGACCATGGCGTCGGGCAGGTAGCCTTCATCGCGATACTGCGTCACCGCCTTGGCGCCGTTTCGCTTGCTCATCTTCTCGCCCTGCTCGTTGAGCACCGTGGGCAGGTGGGCGAACACCGGAACAGCCGCGCCCAGCGCCTCGAAGATGTGGATCTGGCGCGGCGTGTTGTTCACATGGTCGTCGCCGCGGATGACATGGGTGATGCCCATGTCCATGTCGTCCACACAGACGCAGAAGTTGTAGGTCGGCGTGCCATCGGGCCGGGCGATGACCAGGTCGTCCAGTTCGCTGTTCTGGAATTCGATGCGGCCCTTGCACCTGTCGTCCCAGGCGACGATGCCGTCCCTGGGCGTCTTGAAGCGCAGCACCGGCTGCACGCCCTCGGGCACGGGCGGGAGCTGCTTGCCCGCTTCCGGCCGCCAGGTGCCGTCGTAGCGCGGCTTTTCCTTGGCGGCCGTCTGGCGCTCGCGCAGGGCGTCCAGCTCGGCCATGCTCATGTAGCAGGGATAGACGTGCCCGCTCTCGACCAGCTGCGCCAGCACCGCCTTGTAGCGCTCCATGCGCTGCATCTGGAAGAACGGGCCCTCGTCGATGTCGAGTTCGAGCCACTGCATGCCTTCGAGGATGACGTCCACCGCCGCCTGGCTGGAGCGCTCGACGTCCGTATCCTCGATGCGCAGGATGAAGTCGCCGCCCTGCGCGCGCGCAAACGCCCAGGGGTAGAGTGCCGAGCGGATGTTGCCCAGGTGGATGAAGCCCGTCGGCGAGGGGGCGAAGCGGGTGCGTATTTTTTGTTGTGTGGTCATGCGAGGGAATCCAGTCCGCGGGAAAGATCGGCCTTCAGGTCGTCAAGGTGCTCCAGGCCGACGGAGACTCGCACCAGGCCCTGCCCGATGCCGGCGGCGCGCCGCTGCTCTTCGGTCAGGCGCCCGTGCGAGGTGCTGGCCGGGTGGGTGATGGTGGTCTTGACGTCACCCAGGTTGGCGGTGATCGAGCATACGCGGGTGCTGTCGATGACGTGGAAGGCGCGCTCGCGCAGCCCCCCGCCCAGGCCGCCCGCCGCCACGTCGAAGGCAAGCACGGCGCCGCCCAGGCCGCTTTGCTGGCGCATGGCCAGCGCGTGCTGCGGGTGGCTGGCCAGACCGGGGTAGTACACGCGCGCCACCCGCGGGTGCTCCTGCAGCCAGGTGGCCAGCGCGAGCGCCGCGGCGCTTTGCGCGCGCACGCGCAGGGCCAGCGTCTCCAGGCCCTTGAGCACCACCCAAGCGTTGAAGGGCGAAAGGTTGAGCCCGGCGCTGCGCATGAAAGTGCCCATGACCTTGTCCACCAGCGCCGTCGTGCCGCAGACGGCGCCGGCCATCACGCGGCCCTGCCCCTCCAGGATCTTGGTGCCGGAATAGACCACGATGTCGGCGCCCAATTGCGCCGGGCGCTGCAGCACGGGCGAGGAAAAGCTGTTGTCCACCGCCAGCAGCACGCCGTGCGCGTGGGCGATGCCGGCCAGCGCGGCGATGTCGCACAGGTCGGTGAGCGGGTTGGTGGGCGTCTCGGCGAACAGCAGCCGCGTGTTGGGGCGGATGGCGGCCTGCCAGGCGTGCAGGTCGGTCTGCGGCACGAAGGTGGTCTCGATGCCGAAGCGCGTCATCTCCGAGCCCAGCAGCTTGAGCGTGGAGCCGAACATGGACTGCGACGCCACCACGTGGTCACCGCTCCTGAGCACGGTAAGCGCCAGCAGCAGGATGGCCGCCATGCCGGTGCTGGTGGCCAAGGCGCATTCCGTGCCCTCCAGGGCAGCCAGGCGGCGCTCGAAGCTGGCCACCGTCGGGTTGGCGGTGCGGGTGTAGGTGTAGCCCGGCTCCTCATTGGCAAAGCGCCGCGCGGCGCTTTCGCAGTCGCTCTGCACGAAGCTGCTGGTCAGGTACAGCGCCTCGCTGTGCTCGCCCCACTGGCTGCGCGCGACGGCCTCGCGCACGGCCAGGGTGTCGGGGTGCAGGCCCGCGGGCAGGAGGGGTTCGTTCACGGCCGCGGCCTGTCTTGCTTCTGAAGTCATAGCTGAATGTCGGTGTCGGCCCACGTTTTGCGCATGTTTTCTATACGAAAACGTTGCTGCAGGCCGAGATCAAGCTCTTGTTTCGATAGTTTGCCAGCCCTCTGCCAGCACTCACGCCGCGCTGGCGTTGGGCAGCGACAGGCGCGAGGTGTCGTCGCCCTCCTCCTCCTCGTCGCCGCCGCGGTTGCGGCCCGCGTTCATGGAGCTGACCTGCTCGTCGGAGATGTCGCCCGTGACGTAGCAGCCATCGAAACACGAGGCCTCGAAGCCCTCCACCCGGGGGTTGATGGCGCCCACGGCCTGCGTCATGGCCTCCAGGTCCTGGTAGATCAGCGCGTCGGCGCCGATCCACTGGCGCACTTCTTCCACGCTGCGGCCGTGGGCGATCAGCTCCTCGCGCGTGGGCATGTCGATGCCATAGACGTTGGGGTGGCGCACCGGCGGCGCGGCCGAGGCGAGATACACCCTGGTCGCGCCCGCGTCGCGCGCCATCTGCACGATCTCGCGCGAGGTGGTGCCGCGCACGATGGAGTCATCGACCAGCAGCACGCGCCTGCCCTTGAACTCGCTGCCGATGGCGTTGAGCTTCTGGCGCACCGACTTCTTGCGCGTGGCCTGCCCCGGCATGATGAAGGTGCGGCCCACGTAGCGGTTCTTCACGAAGCCCTCGCGGTACGGAAGGCCCAGCAGCTGCGCCAGCTGCATGGCGCTGGGGCGGCTCGATTCGGGCACCGGGATGATGGCGTCGATCTCGCTGGGCGGCACGGTGGAGACCACGCGCTTGGCCAGCGTCTCGCCCATGTTCAGGCGCGCCTGGTAGACCGAGATGCCGTCCATGACCGAGTCGGGACGCGCCAGATAGACGTATTCGAACAGGCAGGGGTGCAGCCCGCCCACGCCGGGCGCGGCGCACTGCTCGGCCTCGATGCGGCCGTCCACGTGCACGAAGAGCGCCTCGCCCGGTGCCACGTCGCGCTCGAACTGGTGCAGCGTGCCCTCCAGCGCCACCGATTCGCTGGCCACCATCACGGTGCCGCCTTCGCCGCGCCCCAGGCACAGCGGCCGGATGCCGAACGGGTCGCGGAAGGCCAGCAGGCCATGGCCGGCGATCAGCGCGATCACCGCATAGGAGCCCTTGATGCGCTGGTGCACCGCGCGCACGGCGGCAAAGACATCGCTGCTGGCCAGCGCCGCGCCGCGGCTGGCGCGCGCCAGTTCGTGCGCCAGCACGTTCAGCAGCACCTCGGAGTCGCTGCCGGTATTGGTGTGCCGGTGGTCGGTCTCGGCCAGCTCGCGGCGCAGCTGGCGCGCGTTGGTCAGGTTGCCGTTGTGCACCATGACGATGCCGAACGGCGCATTCACGTAGAACGGCTGCGCCTCCTCCTCGCTGGCGGCGCTGCCCGCCGTGGGGTAGCGCACCTGCCCCAGGCCGGAACTGCCGGGCAGCGCGCGCATGTCGCGCGTGCGAAACACGTCGCGCACCATGCCGCGCGCCTTGTGCATGAAGAACTTGCGCTCCTCCTGCGTGACGATGCCCGCCGCATCCTGGCCGCGGTGCTGCAGGAGCAGCAGGGCGTCATAGATCAGTTGGTTGACTGGCTGGCTGCTGACCACGCCGACGATTCCACACATAGCTGTTTGCGCTTTCTGTTGCCTACGGACGCCCGGCCCCGGACGCCCTTCCATCTTGTCTGTCCATTGCTCCGCCCATCACCAGGACGGCAGGTAGCGGGAGATCCACTCCGGCAGAGCGTCCCGCAAGTCGAGCAGCGCCTGCTGCAGCAGCGGCGCGGCGTGCGACTGCTGCCACCACGGCATGTTGACCACGTCCGTCCAGCCAGCCACCAGCGCCGTGGCCAGCAACAGCCCTACGCCGCGCAGTACGCCGAACAACGCGCCCAGCGCGCGGTCCGCCGGCCGCAGGCCCATGGCGTGGACGAATTTCTTGGTCTGCCAGGCCAGCAGCCCGCCGACGAAGACCGTCACCACGAACACTACGGCGTAACTGGCCATGTGGTACCAGAACCCGTGCAGTAGGCCCGGCGGCAGCAGGGTCTCGCCTTCGGTGGCGATCCAGTGCACCGCCAGGAAGGCGCCGATCCAGCCGGCCAGCGACAGCAGCTCGAACACCAGTCCGCGCCAGGCGCCGATGAGCACCGAAATGGCGACCACCAGCAGAAATACCCAGTCCAGCATGGCCATGCGCAGCTACCCGTGTGCCGTGCGCATGCTGGCGATTACAGCGCCAGCACCGCTCCTGACAGCCCCGAGCCGCGCACCCGCTCGGCAGCGCGGTCGGCCTCGGCGCGGCTGGCGAAGGGGCCGACCCGCACCCGCGTGCGCGGACCTTCCTTGGTCTGCACCAGCTGGGTGTGGGCCTTCATGCCCGAGCGTTCGAGCTTCTCGCGCACCTCGCGCGCCTTGTCCGCATCGGCGAAGGCGCCCACCTGCACGATGAAGCGGCCCGCCTCGCCCGGCTGCGGCTCGGGGCGCGGGGCACTGGCGGGCGCCGCAGCCACGGCGACGGGCGTGCGCCCCTCCAGCAGGGCGCGGGCGCGGGCTGCCTCGTCGATCGGACGGGCCTTGGGTTCAGGCTTGGGCTCTGGCTTGGGCGTGGGTTTGGGTTCGGGCCGGGCCTCGTGCCGGGTTTCCGTGCGTGCTTCCGTCTTCACGTCCTGCGGGGCCTCGGGCCGGGCGGCGGGTTCGGGCCGAGTCGGGGCGGGCGTCGAAGCAGGTTCGGCGGCCTGGGTGGGGGCAGTGGGGGCAGCAGGGGCAGCGGGCGCAAAGCCCGGGGGCGGCACCAGTGCCGGCAGGGCGGGTGGCGCGGGCGCGGGCGCGGGCGCCGGCGCCGGGCTGGCCGCGGGCGAATGGGCGGCCACCAGCTCTTCGCCGGCATCCAGCGCAGCCTCGGTCACGGGCAGCGTGCGCGGGGCGGCGGGGGCATCCACGGCGTCCTGGGGCACGACCAGCGGCGCCACCTTGTGGCGGTCGGGAATGTCGATGGCCACATCCACGGGGATGGGGCGCGGCTGGGTGTCGAAAATCAGCGGGAAGCCCACGACCGCCGCCGCCACCAGCACGGCGGCGCCGATCAGGCGGTGGCGGGCGCGGCGGCGCATCTCCTCGATGCTGGGCGGCTGCGGGCTGCGCCCGCGCCTGCCTGTTCTGCCGTTGTCGCTGGGCTGCTGCTCCTGCTTGCCGGGCCAGCGAAACTTGAAAAATGCCATGGACAGGAAGGAGAGCTACGGTTGGGCGTCCAGGTGTTTGGCCGCAAGGCGCGGAACCCCCTGCTGGAGCACGCCACCTACCGTATAGAAGGAGCCAAAGACGACGATTCTATCAGTGGGCTGCGCGGCGGCGAGGGCCGCCTGCAGGGCCTCCTGGGGGCTGGCGTGCACGCTCGAGGGCACGGCCCGGCGCGCCGCTCCGGCCATGTGCAGGGCGTTCCATTTCTGCTGCAGGGCGGCGGCCGTGAGGGCGCGCGGCGTGGGCAGGTCGGTGAAATGCCAGTGGTCGATCAGCGGGGCGATGCGGCTCAGCATGGGGCCAAGCTCCTTGTCGGCCATGGCGCCGAAGACGGCGTGCGTGGCCGCAAAGTAGCCCATGGCGTCCAGGTTGGCAGCCAGGGCCGCCACCGAGTGCGGGTTGTGCGCCACGTCCAGCACCAGCGCCGGCTGGCCTGGCACGATCTGGAAGCGCCCGGGCAGCTCCACCCGCGCCAGCCCGGCGCGCACCGCCTGGGCCGTGATCGGAACCCGGTCGCGCAGCGACTCCAGCGCCGCCAGCGCCCCCGAGGCGTTGACCAGCTGGTTGGCGCCGCGCAGCGCCGGGTAGGCCAGGCCGGCATAGCGGCGCCCGCGGCCCGCCCAGCCCCACTGCTGCTTGTCACCAGAATAGTTGAAGTCATGCCCGAAGCGCCACAGGTCGGCGCCGATGACGCGGGCGTGCTCCAGCACGCTCTGCGGGGGCACGGGGTCGCTCACCACCACCGGGCGGCCGGCGCGCATGATGCCGGCCTTCTCGCGGCCTATGGTTTCCCGGTCCGGCCCCAGAAATTCGACGTGGTCCACGTCCACGCTGGTGATGACGGCGCAGTCGGCGTCGATCACGTTGACGGCGTCCAGGCGCCCGCCCAGGCCCACCTCCAGGATGGCCAGGTCCAGCCCGGCGCCGGCCATCAGCCGCAGGATGGCCAGCGTGGTGAACTCGAAGTAGGTCAGCGCCACCGCCTCGCCGGCCTGAGTGCGGGCGTGCTCGACGGCCGCGAAGTGGGGCAGCAGATCGGCCTCGCCCACCATCTCGCCGGCGATGCGGCAGCGCTCCTCGAAGCGCACCAGGTGGGGCGAACCATAGACGCCGGTGCGGTAGCCGGCCGCCAGCGCCACCGACTCCAGCATGGCGCAGGTCGAGCCCTTGCCGTTGGTGCCGGCCACCGTGATGACCGGGACATCAAGGCGCAGCTGCAGCCGCCGCGCCACCTCGGCCACGCGCTCCAGCCCCATGGCGATGTTCGCGGGGTGCAGCTGCTCGCAGTGGCGCAGCCAGTCGGCCAGGGTTTCGGGTGGGGTGTGCATGGTGGCGGCGATTGTCGCCGGGAACGAATGCCCGCGCGGCGGCACCAAGGAAGGCGCGGCGACGGGCCGGCTCAGGCGCTTTACCCTTCTTTACCACCGGCCCGTCCTGCCTTGACGCGGGCAGGTGAAACTTTTTCCACCGCTGGTGCGTTGCGTGCGCTGCGAAAGGAGCTTTCTCCCATGAAGAAAACCATTGTCCTCACCACCCTGGCGGCCGCGGCCCTGGCCGCGCAGGCCCAGACGACCTATTCGGGAGGCAGCTACGAGCCTGGACGCGAGATGGGCCGCGTGCTCTCCTCCACGCCCGTCACCCAGCAGGTCGCCATCCCGCGACAGGTCTGCGGCAACGAGACCATCTACAGCGGTGGGCGCTCGCCCAGCGGCGCGGGCGCCGTGCTCGGCGCCATTGCCGGCGGCGCGGCCGGCAACGCCATCGGCGGCGGCAGCGGCCGGGCCGCGGCCACGGCCATCGGTCTGATCGGCGGCGCGGTGCTGGGCAACAGCATCGAGTCCGGCCGGCCCGGCTACGAGAACGTGCAACGCTGCACCACCGAGACCTATTACGACAACCGCGTGATCGGCTACGACGTGGTGTATGAATACGCCGGGCGCCGCTACAACACGCGCACGCAGACCGATCCGGGCAGCTGGATCGCGGTGAACGTGCAGCCGGCGGCAGCGCCCGCGCCTGCGCCCTACCCCTATCCGTCGGGCGCCTACGGCAGCTATGGCGGCTATGGCGGCACCGCCAGCGGGGTGGTGGTTGCCACTCCGCCGGGCCCGCCGGTCTATGTCACGCCGCCGACCACCATCATCGAATACCGCGACAGCTACCCTTACCCCTACCGGCCGCCGCGCTACCACGACCGCTACTGGCGCTGAGCGCCGCGCACGCCGCGCGGGCCGGCCTTTTGGAAAGGAGCTCTTCGGAGCTCCTTTTTTCTGCCGCCTAAAATCGCGGGCTTTGCCCTCGCGCGGCCCTTGCGGCCGGGCGCGGGCGCCCCGTTCCATCCTTTCCCGGCTCTCGCCTGATTCATCCGCCATGGCAACCATCCTGCAATCCCTTCCCGTCGGCCAGAAGGTCGGCATCGCTTTTTCGGGCGGACTGGACACCAGCGCCGCCCTGCGCTGGATGAAAAACAAAGGCGCCCTGCCCTACGCCTACACCGCCAACCTGGGCCAGCCCGACGAGGACGACTACGACGCCATCCCGCGCAAGGCCATGGAGTACGGCGCCGAGAAAGCCCGCCTGATCGACTGCCGCACGCAGCTGGCGCACGAGGGCATCGCCGCCATCCAGGCCGGCGCGTTCCACGTCAGCACCGGCGGCATCGCCTACTTCAACACCACGCCGCTGGGCCGCGCCGTCACCGGCACCATGCTGGTGGCCGCGATGAAGGAGGACGACGTCCACATCTGGGGCGACGGCTCGACCTACAAGGGCAACGACATCGAGCGCTTTTACCGCTACGGCCTGCTCACCAACCCGCAACTGAAGATCTACAAACCCTGGCTGGACCAGGCCTTCATCGACGAGCTGGGCGGACGCGCCGAGATGTCGGCCTTCATGACGAAGGAAGGTTTTGGCTACAAGATGAGCGCCGAGAAGGCGTACAGCACCGACAGCAACATGCTGGGCGCCACGCACGAGGCCAAGGATCTGGAGTTCCTGAATTCGGGCATGCGCATCGTCAACCCCATCATGGGCGTGGCCTTCTGGAAGCCCGAGGTCGAAGTGCAGGCCGAGGAGGTTTCGGTGACCTTCGAGGAAGGCCGCCCGGTGGCCCTCAACGGCCGCGCCATCGACGACCCGGTCGAATTGTTCCTGGAGGCCAACCGCATCGGCGGCCGCCACGGCCTCGGGATGAGCGACCAGATCGAGAACCGCATCATCGAAGCCAAGAGCCGCGGCATCTACGAAGCCCCGGGCATGGCCCTGCTGCACATTGCCTACGAGCGCCTGGTTACTGGCATCCACAACGAGGACACCATCGAGCAGTACCGCGTCAACGGCCTGAAGCTCGGCCGCCTGCTCTACCAGGGCCGCTGGTTCGACCCGCAGGCCATCATGCTGCGCGAATCGGCCCAGCGCTGGGTGGCGCGCGCCGTCACCGGTACCGTGGTGCTGGAGCTGCGCCGCGGCAACGACTATTCGCTGCTGGACACGCAAAGCCCCAACCTGACCTACGCGCCCGAGCGCCTGTCGATGGAAAAAGTGGAGGATGCACCGTTCTCGCCCCTGGACCGCATCGGTCAGCTGACCATGCGCAACCTCGATATCTCCGACACGCGCGAGAAGCTCGGCATCTATGCCAGTGCGGGCCTGCTGTCGCTGGGCGGCAATGCGGCGCTGGCCCAGCTCGAGGGCGACGGCAGCGGCCAATAAAATTCGCAACGAAAACTGCGCCAGCCCTTTTTGGGCGAGCGCATTCAGCTATCAAATTTGAAAATCGCCCGCAGTTGCGGGCGATTTTTCATTCAGGCCGCCGCCGGCTCCGGCACCCGCCCCAGCGCGCGCGCGATGCCCGCCAGCGCCACGCCATAGGCCGGCACGAACAGCAGCAGGCTCACGGACAGTTTCACGGCGTAGTCCACCCAGGCGATCTCGACCCAGTGCGCCGCCATGAACGGGTCGGAGCTGCGCCAGAAGGCGATCGAGAAGAAGGCTGCCGTGTCCAGCGCCTGGCCGACGATGGAGGCGGCCGCCGGCGCCAGCCACCAGGCGCGGCCCTTCTGGCGTATGCGGTCAAAGACCTGGATGTCCAGCAGCTGCCCGAGCACATAGGCGGCAAAGCTGGCCAGGGCAATGCGGAAGACGAAGCCATTGAACACGCCCAGCGCCTGCAGGTCGGCGAAACGACCGTCGTGGAACAGCACGCCCACGACGTAGGACGCCAGCAGCGCCGGCAGCATGGCGCGACCGATCACGCGCCGCGCCGGCTGCTTGCCGATCAGCCGCACCGTCAGGTCGGTGGCCAGGAAGATGAAGGGAAAGCTGAACGCCCCCCAGGTGCTGTGAAAGCCCAGCAGATCGACGGGGATCTGCACCAGGTAGTTGCTGGCGATCACGATGGCGACGTGCAGCGCCACCAGCAGGGAGAGCGTGCGCAAGGCGCGCACGGGCGCGGCGGGCGCCGCAGGAGAGGCAGGCATGGAAGTCCTTTTTGTGAATGGGGGCGAGGGAACCCATGGCCGCGCCGGCCCGCGGCGCGGCGCGAAAACCGGCCATTTTAAGCCTGCCCTATGCGCCCCAGTCGATCGGGTCCTGCTGCAGCACCATGTCGATGTCCAGGCCGAGCAGCACACCCACCTCGCCGGGGAAGGAGCCGGCCAGGTCGCGGCTGTCCAGCTGCATCACGCCCGCGCGGGCGCGCCAGACCGCCAGGTGCAGCACGCCGGCCAGCGGCTCCAGGCCGCCCTGCTCCAGCGGGGCGGCGTGCTGGCGCAGGGCCTGCACGGCGGCATCCGACAGTTGCCAGCGCTGCGCCAGGTCGGCGCTCACCTGGGCGTAGGTGCTGCCCAGCAGGTGCTGCTCCAGGCGCGCGCGGCGCAGGTCCAGCGGCGGCGCCAAGGCGTTGAGCGACTGCAGCCGGGGCGGGTCGGCCAGGTGCAGGGCCAGCTCGCCCACGGCGTGCAGCAGCCCGGTCGTATAGGCGAGCAAGGGGTCGAGGTGCAGCAGTCCGGCCAGCGAGCGCGCCAGCTGCGCCGCGTGCAGGCTGCAGCGCCAGAACGGGCGCAGGTCCACGCCGGGCACGGCGTGCAGCTGCCCGCCCACCACGGCCGAGGCCGCGATCGTGCGCAGCTGCGCCACGTCCAGCAGTGCCAGTGCCTGGGCCGTGCCGCCGATGCGGGGCTCCGTGCCCTGAACCAGGGCGTTGGCCTGGCACAGCAGCCGCCCGGCCAGGGCGGGGTCGCAGGCGAACAGCTGGTTGACCCGGCGCAGGTGGGGCCGCTCGGGCATCAGTTCGCTCATCAGGAGCGCCAGGGTGCGCGGCTGGCTGGGCAGGGCGGGGCCCTGCGCGGATGCGGTGGACAGATCCATAGGCAGGCGGCGTTGGAGCCCGGCGGGCGGGATGCCGCGCATTATCCGGCCGGCCGCGCCCGGGCAGGCCTTCCGTCCGGCCCTCGCGCCCAGACCTTACGTGCGGCCCTTGCGCTCCTGCTGCAGCCGCGCGAAGGCCGAGGCCATAGCCGATGGCGGCGCGCTGCCCTGGGCCGTGCCCGCGCCCCGGCGCGGCGCGGCATAGGCGCCGCGCCCGCCGCCGCCTTCGAAACGGTTTTCGCGCGCGCCGCCCGTGCGTGCCGCAGGCGCGTCCAGCTTCATGCTCAGGCTGATGCGCTTGCGCGGCGCGTCCACTTCCAGCACGCGCACGCGCACGATGTCACCCGTCTTGACCACCTCGCGCGCGTCCTGCACGAACTTGTGGCTGAGCTGGCTCACGTGCACCAGGCCGTCCTGGTGCACGCCCAGGTCGACGAAGGCGCCGAACTGTGCGACGTTGCTCACCGTGCCCTCCAGCACCATGCCTTCCCTGAGGTCGGCGATGTCCTCCACGCCTTCATTGAAGCGCGCCACGCGGAAGTCGGGCCGCGGGTCGCGTCCGGGCTTCTCCAGCTCGCCCAGGATGTCGCGCACGGTGACGGCGCCGAAGCGCTCGGTGGCGAAGTCCTCGGGCTTCAGGCCCTTGAGCAGTTCGGCGCGGCCCATCAGCTCCCCCACCGGACGCTGCGTGCGCAGCAGGATCTGCTCGACCACGGGGTAGGTCTCCGGGTGCACGCCGGTCATGTCCAGCGGGTTGTCGCCGCCGCGGATGCGCAGGAAGCCCGCCGCCTGCTCGAAGGTCTTGGGCCCGAGGCCGCTCACCTCCAGCAGCTGGCGGCGGCTGCGGAACGCGCCGTGGGCCTCGCGCCAGCGCACCACCGAGCGCGCCACGCCCGGCGTCAGGCCCGACACGCGCGACAGCAGCGGCACGCTGGCGGTGTTCAGGTCCACGCCCACGGCGTTGACGCAGTCCTCGACCACGGCGGCCAGCGTGCGCGCCAGCTCGCCCTGGTTCACGTCGTGCTGGTACTGCCCCACGCCGATGCTCTTGGGCTCGATCTTGACCAGTTCGGCCAGCGGGTCCTGCAGGCGCCGGGCGATGCTGGCGGCGCCGCGCAGGCTCACGTCCACGTCGGGCATCTCCTGGCTGGCGTATTCGCTGGCGCTGTAGACCGAGGCGCCGGCCTCGCTGACAACTATCTTTTCAATAGCTGCAAGTCCTTGACCTGTCTGGGTCTGAGCCGCTTTTTGTACATATTTGATGAGTTCGCCCGCCAGTCGGTCGGTCTCGCGGCTGGCCGTGCCGTTGCCGATGGCGATCAGCTGCACGCCGTGCTTGTGCACCAGGCGCGCCAGGGTGTGCAGGCTGCCGTCCCAGTCGCGGCGCGGCTCGTGCGGGAAGATGGTGGCGGTCTCCACCAGCCGGCCGGTGGCGTCCACCACCGCCACCTTCACGCCGGTGCGCAGGCCCGGGTCCAGCCCCAGGACGGCGCGCGGGCCGGCCGGCGCGGCCAGCAGCAGGTCGCGCAGGTTGTCGGCAAAGACCTTGATGGCCACCTGCTCGGCACCGTCACGCAGGCGCGAGAACAGGTCGCGCTCGATCGACAGGCTGAGCTTGACGCGCCAAGTCCAGGCAATGCATTTACGCAGCAGGTCGTCGCCGGGGCGGCCCTGGTGGCTCCAGCCCAGGTGCAGGGCGATGCGGCCCTCGGCGAGAGACACCACGGCCGGCGCCGTGCGCTCCGTGGCCTGGCCTGGCAGGGGCGCGCCGGGCTGTACCAGGCGTGCCTCCAGGACCTCCAGCGCCCGGCCGCGGAACACGGCCAGCGCGCGGTGCGAGGGCACGCGGGCGATGGGCTCGTCATAGTCGAAGTAATCGCGGAACTTGGCCACCTCCGGGTCGGCCTCGTTCTTGCCCGGGGCCAGCCGGGACGCAAGCAGGCCCTCGCTCCACAGCCATTCGCGCAGCGGCTGCACCAGGGCCGCATCCTCGGCCCAGCGCTCGGACAGGATGTCGCGCACGCCGTCGAGCACGGCCTGCGTGGTGGAAAAATCCGGCCCCGGCTTGCCGTCGTCGAGCAGCGTGGCGGGCTGCAGGAAGGCCTGGGCCTCGGCCTGCGGGTCCAGCGCCGGGTCGGCCAGCAGCCGGTCGGCCAGCGGCTCGATGCCGAACTCGCGCGCGATCTGGCCCTTGGTGCGGCGCTTTTGCTTGAACGGCAAATAAAGGTCTTCCAGCTCCTGCTTGGTCGCGGCCGCGGCAATCTGTGCGCGCAGGGCGTCGGTCAGCTTGCCCTGCTCGTCGATGGCCTTGATGACCGCCGCGCGGCGCTCGTGCAGCTCGCGCAGATAGGCCAGGCGGGCTTCAAGCTCGCGCAGCTGCACGTCGTCCAGGCCGCCCGTGGCCTCCTTGCGGTAGCGGGCAACGAAGGGCACGGTGGCGCCGCCGTCGAGCAGCTCCACGGCTGCCTTCACCTGGGCCTCGGTGATCCGGATTTCTGCGGCCAACTGCGAAACGATCTGCTGCATGTCCCGTAAAACGTCGAAAAAAGGCGGAGCGCCGGAAAACGAAGCGCGCGAGTGTGCCACAGGGCCTGCGGCTGGCGGGGTGCCCGCGCCGCGCCGCGGCTGCCCATAATCGATGCGCCGCCGCCTCCTGCACACCAGCCCGAGACCGAGACCGCGCCCATGCCGCCCGCTCCGCCCCTGCGCACCGAATGCCCGCCCGGCGCCTGCATCTGCGGGCGCGAGGCGCTGCTGGCGCCGCCCGCCGCCGGGGCGGCCGACGCGCGCGTGCTGCTGCTCACGCGCGAGGAGGAGGCCCGCCTGGTGCGGCGCCTGGAAAACCTGTCAAGCCTTGCCGACCTGCGCCACCTGCAGCGGCGCCTGCACGAGCAGCTGGGCCTGCGCCTGACGGTCGAGCCCGCGGCGGTGGCCGAGGTGCGCAGCCTGCGCGGCATCGCCATCGTGGTGCACGAGCAGGCCGGCCTGTGCAGGAAGACGCGCCAGGCCCTGCCCGCCGCTGTGCGCCGCAGCCTGGAGCGGCGCCCCGAGATCGCCCACGCCCTGCTCGACGAGGGCGGCCTGTTCGCCGGCCTGTGAGCGCGGCCGCTGGAGACTGGACCCATGACCCTGCAAGACGACCTTTTCGGCACTGGTGAAGGAAAAGCCAGCCGCCCGAGCGCCGCGCCCGCCAGCCCGGCAGCCCCATCCACCCCCACCCGCGCCCCCGCCGGGGCCGCGCCCGGCGTGCAGCCCGCCGCCTGGCCGCCCGAGCTGTACGCCTTGGCCGCGCAGCTGCCGCCGACCCTGCGCCTGGGCACGTCCACCTGGAGCTACCCTGGCTGGGCGGGCCTGGTCTGGGACGGCGTCTATTCCGAACAGCAGCTCGCGCACAAGGGCCTGGCGGCTTATGCCCGGCACCCGCTGCTGCGCACCGTGGGTATCGACCGGGGCTTCTACCGGCCCCTGAGCGTGAGCGACTTCGCACGCTACGCCGCGCAGGTGCCCGAGGACTTTCGCTTTGTTGTCAAGGCGCCCAGCCTGGTGACCGACGCCCTGGTGCGCAGCGAGGGAGGACGCGGGCGCGAGGCCAACCCCGGCTTCCTCGACGGGCTGCTGGCGACCAACCACTTCGTCGCGCCCGCGCTCGAAGGCCTGGGCGCGCGCACGGGCGCGCTGGTGTTCCAGCTCAGCCCCCTGCCCTGGGCGCTGATCGACCGCCTGCCCGAGGTGCTGGAGCGCCTGCGCGCACTGCTGGCCACCCAGCCGCCGCTGCGCCCGGCCGCGCCCGACGGCGTGCTGGCCGTCGAGGTGCGCGACGCCGCGTGGCTGGCGCCCGAACACCTGGAGCACTTCGCCGACGTGCTCAAAAGCACGGGCGCCACCTACTGTCTGGGCCTGCACGCGCGCATGCCGCCCCTGGCCGAGCAGCTGCCGCTGCTACGCCGGCTCTGGCCCGGCCCGCTGGTGGCCCGCTGGAACCTGAACCCGGTGCACGGCGCGCGCGGCTACGACGAGGCCGAGCACGCCTACGCGCCGTATGACCGCATCCACGACCCCGCACCCGAGCAGCACGCGCTGCTGGCGCGCACCCTGGCCGGGGTCTGCGGCCATGGGCAGAATGCCTTCGTGACCATCAGCAACCACGCCGAGGGCTGCGCGCCGCTGACCGCACAGCGGCTGGCGCAGGCGGTGGTGGACAGGCTGGCATCCGACCCTGGGGCAGCCGACGCCGGCGCATGATGCTGCCCCGTGCCTCTCCCCTTCAAAGGCAGTCCCCATGAGCCGCAAAAAAAACACCACGCATCGCTGAACCGGACCCTGGCCGGCCTGGCCATGGACGCGCCCTTCGTCATCGCCACCCGCGCCTTGCGCATGCTGGACCCGGCCACCGCCCTGTCGCCGGCTGGCCAGGCGGAATGCCTGCGCATGGTCTGGGAAAAGCAGGCCGCCGCCGTCGAGGCCTGCGACGCGCTGCACCCCTTCCAGCGCCAGGCACGCGCCAACGCGCGGCGGCTGCGCAGCGGCAGGTAGGCCGCGCTGGCCACAAGCGCAGTCACTATCAAAACAACAGCTGCCAGTGCTTGCCGGGCAAGCGCCAGAGGCCTGTTTGACCTTTGCAGCGCTCAATGCCTGCCCTGCCCCGCCACGCGCCGGCTGCCCGCCGCGCCCAGCGTGGTCCAGGTCAACAGCACGCCGATGAACGCGCCCGTGCTCATGCCGATGACCATGGGCAGCGGCCGGTCGGAGGCGAACAGCCCCACCAGCCCCATGGCCGCCGCGCCGATCAGCATCTGCAGCGTGCCCATCAGCGCCGACGCCGTGCCGGCGATGGCGCCGTGCTCCTCCAGCGCCAGGACCGAGGTCGTCGGTATCACCAGCCCCATGAAGGCACTGGCGACGAAGTACAGCCCCAGCAGCACCGCCAGCCGGTCGCCGCCCGCCAGGTAGAACGCCAGCAGCGCCGTCATGGTGATGCCTGCGCCCGAGGCCGCCGCCTTGACCACCGGCACCAGCCCGAAGCGCCGCCCCAGCCGCGCGGTGAACTGCGCGCTGGCGAAGAACGCCGCCGCGTTGACCGAGAACGCCAGGCTGTACTGCACGGGCGACAGGCCGTAGTGGTTGATCAGCACGAAGGGCGAGCCGGCGAGATAGACGAAAAAGCCCGCCATCGAGCAGCCGCCGATGCCCACCAGGCCCAGGAAATGCGCATCGCGCAGCAGCGTGCCGTAGGCGGCCAGCGCGCTGGCCGTGCTGCTGGCCACGCGCTGCGCGGGCGGGCGCGTCTCGGGCAATGCGCGGTGCACCAGCACCAGGCCGGCCAGCGCCGCCACGGCCACCGCCCAGAACACGCCGCGCCAGCCCGCCAGGGCGATCACCACGCTGCCCGCCAGCGGCGCCAGCAGCGGCGACACGCTGAACACCAGCATGAGCAGGGACATCAGGCGCGCCGCCTCGGTGCCCGTGTGCAGGTCACGCACCACCGCGCGCGGCACCACCGAGCCCGCCGCCGCGCCCAGGCCCTGCACGAAGCGCAGGACGATCAGCGTGTGCACGTCGCTGGCCAGCGCGCAGCCCACGCTGGCCAGCACGAACAGGCCCAGGCCGAAGAACAGGGGCGCCTTGCGCCCCACCATGTCGGACACAGGTCCATAGGCCAGCTGGCCCACGCCCAACGCCAGGAAGAAGGCCGTCAGGCTCCCCTGCACGGCGCCCACCTCGGCGCGCAGGCTGGCGCCGATGGCCGGCAGCGCCGGCAGATACATGTCGATGGCAAACGGCCCGACGGCCGAGAGCAGGCCCAGCACCAGGGCCATGCGGAAAAACGGAGAAAAAGCCATCGGCCCGATTGTCACGAGCGCCGCGCCGGCGTGCTGGCGCGTCGCGGCATTCCCCCGAGACGGCAGGCCCCGCGCGCGCAGATCGCACGATCGCCCGCCGCGCGGCTGGCCGACAATCGAAGCGCCATGCACACGCCTGCCCTTCTCCTTCGCACGCTGCCCGCCCTGGCGCTGGGCTGTGCCGCCCTGGGCGCGCGGGCCGCCGCGCCCGAGGGCTGGATCGTCTCGCCCGACGGCACCTGGGTGGTGGACGAGCGCGCCCGCCTGGCCTGGGCGCGCTGCGTCGAGGGCATGCGCTGGACCGGCAGCACCTGCGCCGGCCAGCCCGAGCTGTTCACCCACGGCGAGGCCCAGGCCCGCGCCCGCCAGCGCGGCCAGGCTGAGGGCCTGCGCTGGCGCCTGCCGCGCGTGCCCGAGCTGAAACGCCTGGCGGCGCAGCAGGCCGTACCGCTGCCCGGCGCGCCGCAGCAGTGGCACTGGACGGGCACGGCCAGCGTGAACGCCGCCCGCGTCAACCCCTACGCCTACGACAACGTGGCGCGCGGCGGCATGGGCGAGAGCCGGCTGTCGGCGCCGCAGGGCTGGGCCGTGGACATGGGCAGCGGCGAGGCGCGCGGCGACGTGGGCCGGGGCGCGCGGCTGCCGCTGCGCCTGGTGCGGCCGGCGCCCTGATATATCAGTGTTTTTGGCCTTCAGCCGTTGTCACACAACGGCAGATAGCTATCTATTTAGGAGCTAATCAGCCCGCAGCGCCGCCGCTTGGCGCGCCAGGGCTTCGATGCCCGCCCAGTCGCCCTCGGCCAGCAGCTTCGGGGGCGTGAGCCACGAGCCGCCCACACAGGCCACGTTGGGCAGGGCCAGCAGCTGCGCCGCGTTGTCGGCCGAGACCCCGCCCGTGGGGCAAAAGCGCACGTCGCCGAACGGGCCGTGCCAGGACTTGAGCAGCGGCACGCCGCCGGCCGCCATGGCCGGGAAGAACTTGAGCACGCGCAGGCCGTCCGCCCCGGCGGCCATGATCTCGCTGGCCGTGGCCACACCGGGCAGCAGCGGCAGGCCGGCGTCGCGGCAGGCCTGGCCCAGCGCCGGCAGGTAGCCCGGGCTGACGATGAAGCGCGCCCCGGCGCGCGCGGCGGCCTGCACGTCGGCGGCGCTGCGGGCCGTGCCAGCGCCCACCACGGCGGCGGGCACGTCACGCGCAATGGCCTCGATGCAGGCCAGCGCCGCCGGCGTGCGCAGCGTCACCTCCAGCATGCGGATGCCGCCTGCGACCAGCGCGCGGGCCATGGGCACGGCGTGGCGCGGCTCGTCCAGCACGATGACGGGGATGACGGCGGCGTCCTGCACCACGTCGTCGGCGGTCAGAGGGGCGGTGGAGTGACTCATGCGGATCTTCTGGGCAAAGGGGCCGCGCGGCCGGGGGCCGGGTGGCACGCGGGATTTCAGGCGTTGGCGACGCAGCCCGCGGGCAGCCGGCCGGCCAGCGCGGACGGCAGATTGTCGGTGGCGAGCACGGCCATGGCTTGGCGCGTCTCGTGCGTGGCCGTACAGCGACGGGCCGATGTTGCTCGTCCACTGGCCGCTGCGCACCAATTGCACCAGCTCGACGAGGCGCCGGCTGGTGGTCAGCATCAGCGCGAAGAGGGTGTCGGCGGTGGTGTCGGTCAGCGCGCCGGGCGTGTGGCACAGGGCGATGCCGCGCCCGTGCAAATACCCGAGCGGGTAGTTGTCCACGCCCACGGAGATGCTGGAGACCACGCGCAGATGGGGCGCAAGCTCCAGCAGCTCGGGCGTGAGCTGGTAGCTGGAGCCGATCAGGCCCTGGGCCGCAGGCAGTGCGGCCTCGAAGGCCGCCAGCTGCTCGGGCCGGCGCGGGTTGGCCACGGTGACGCGGTGCAGCGCCTGGATGCGCGCCAGCTGGTCGGCCGGCTGGACATTGCCTTCAACAACGCCGGCATCGCCTCGTTCGGCCCCATCGAGCAGATGGGCGTGGACGAGTTCGACCAGGTCATGGCGACCAACGTGCGCGCGTCGTCGATGGCGGCTTCAGCGTCGCCGGCATGCGCTGACGCGCGCCAGGCGCCGGGCGCTCAGCCCAGCTCGGCCACCGCCATGTAGCGCTCGCGCCATTCCTCGAAAGGCAGCGTGTCGCCCTCCTCGATGCGCTGCTGCTCGGCCAGCGACTGCTCGGCCAGCTGCAGGTAGCGCTGCTGCTGGGTGTCGGCCCAGGGCTGGGCCAGCAGCACGTCGCGCGCGGTTTGCGAGTGGCTGCGCGCGAACGCCGTGAAATCGCTGTCGTGCTGCTGCACCAGTTCGGCCAGCACGTGGGCCGAGGGCGTGGCCTCCGGCTGCGCCATGGTGGCCTGCGCGGCTGCGAGGGCCTGGGCGTAGAGCTCGCCGCCCAGGGCGGCATCCAGCGCGCTGGCGATGGGCGCACACTCGGCCAGCACCTCGGCGCCCCAGTCGGCCAGGGCCACCTGCGCGCCGGCGCGCTCGAGCATGAGGCCGGCTTCGCGCCCGCGCTCGGCCGTGAGCTGCTGGTTGGCCTTCAGGGTGGCGATTTCCTCGGGCGTGTCCGGCGGGCTGTCGGTCAGCAGGCAGTGCAGCAGGAAGACGTCCAGCAGCCGCATGGTCTGCGCTGTGATGCCCACGGGCACGAATGGGTCCAGGTCCATCAGGCGCACCTCGACGTACTCCACGCCGCGCTCGCGCAGCGCGTGCAGCGGCCGCTCGCCGCTGTGCACGGTGCGCTTGGGCCGGATGGTGCCGTAGAACTCGTTTTCGATCTGCAGCAGGCTGGTGCCCAGCTGGTTGTAGTCGCCACCCAGGCTGCGCACGCCAATGGCCTCGTAGGCGGGGTACGGACGCGTCAGCGCCTCGTGCAGCGAATCGGCGTAGCCCTTCAGGCCGTTGTAGCTCACGCGCAGGCTGGCCTGGGCCTCGCTCTGGTAGCCCAGCCGGCCCATGCGCAGCGACGTGGCATGCGGCAGGTACAGCGCGTGGCCGCCCTCGCCCAGGGGCTGCAGGGCGTGCTTGCGCCCCTGCACGAAGGACGGGCACAGCGCCGGCGAGGCGCCGAACAGGTAGAGCAGCACGAAGGCCTGGCGCCGGAAGTTGCGGATCAGCGCGAAATACTCGTCGCTGGACAGCCCCGGCAGCGACCAGTTGTAGTGGATGCCCGAAATCGTCTGCATGCGCCGGCCGTAGCGGTGGCCCAGGCCCATGCGGTAGATGCTCTTGGCGCGCCCGACGTTGGAGCTGCCGTAGCGGCCCAGGGGGATGGTCTCGTCGGGTGGCAGCGGGCAGGGCATGCTGGACGCCCACAGCAGCTCCCCGCCCGGCTGCTGCTGCAGCAACACGCGGTGCGTGAACTGGTGCAGCTCGGTCAGCTCGTCCAGGCACGGCTGCACGCCGCCGTGCACACCGGTGATCAGCTCCAGCTGCGACTCGCTGTAGTCGGTGGTGATGGCCGGGTGCGTGAGGGCCGAGCCCAGGGCCACCGGGTGCGGCGTGAGGGCAAGCTGGCCCGTGGGCAGCACGCGCAGGCCCTCTTTTTCTATGCCTCGGCGCATGCCGGCGAGGCGGTCATCCGTCAGGGCCGCCAGGCGCTGGTGCAGGGTGCTCATGAATGCTGGTGGTGGTTTTTCGGTGGGCGCGAACTTAGCACGCCTGCCATCCCCCTGCCCTGCGCCACCGCAGGCGGGCCGGCGCGGCCTCAGCGCTTGCTGTGTGCGACGAGAGCTCGGCCCACTTCCTGAGTGCCCTGCGCCGAGCCGCTTTGCGGCACCTGCTCGCCCTGGCGGTCGGTCACCTCGGCCAGGCGCGCGGCCAGCTGCCCGGGCACGTCCTCGCCCAGGCCCAGGTAGATGCCCTGGGTGAGCGTGATGTGCGCCGCCTCGAAGCTGCCCGCGCCTGCGCACAGGATGGCGCGCGTGGGTGCGCTCTCGTGCGCCAGCACCAGCATGGCGGGTACCACGGCCTCAGGCTTGAGCGCGGCCAGCACCTCCTCGGGCATCAGGCCTTCGGTCATGCGCGTGGCGGCCGTGGGCGCCAGGGCGTTCACATGGATGCCGTGCTTGGCGCCCTCGATGGCCAGCGTCTGCATCAGGCCCACCTGCGCGAGCTTGGCCGCGCCGTAGTTGGCCTGGCCGAAGTTGCCGTACAGGCCCGTGGAGG
>NZ_DAMCAM010000049.1:0-20548 GCF_032059615.1 Melaminivora sp.
ACATGTACGCGGTCATAAAAACCGGTGGCAAGCAGTATCGCGTTGCCGCTGGCGAGAAAATCAAGGTAGAACAGATTGCTGCGGATGTGGGCCAGGAGATCGTGATCGACCAGGTTCTGGCTGTCGGCAACGGCACCGAACTCAAGGTGGGCACGCCCCTGGTATCCGGCGCAAGCGTCAAGGCCACTGTCGTGGCCCAGGGCAAGCACGACAAGGTGCGCATCTTCAAGCTGCGCCGTCGCAAGCACTATCAGAAACACCAAGGCCATCGCCAGCAGTTCACCGAGCTGCAGATCGAGGCGATTGCTGCCTGACACGCAGGGAGTTGATCTCATGGCACAGAAAAAAGGCGGCGGCTCTACGCGAAACGGGCGCGATTCCAAGCCCAAGATGCTCGGCGTGAAGGCTTACGGTGGTGAGCTGGTCAGCGCGGGCTCCATCATCGTGCGTCAGCGCGGTACGCGCATGCACCCCGGCGTGAACGTCGGCCTGGGCAAGGACCATACGCTGTTCGCCCTGGTGGACGGCCACGTGTCCTTCAGCACCAAGGGCGCGCTGTCCAAGCACATGGTCAACGTGACCCCGGCCTGAAGCAATTCGTTGCTTGAGGCCTGATGCGCAAAGCCCCGCTTGTCGGGGCTTTGTTGTTTTTGCGGGCCCGACCCCCGCTTTTGTAAACTGCACCCCCATGAAATTTGTCGACGAGGCCTTCATCGACGTTGCCGCAGGCGACGGTGGCAACGGCTGCGTGTCCTTCCGCCACGAAAAATACAAGGAATTCGGCGGGCCCGACGGCGGCGACGGCGGCCGGGGCGGGCACGTGTTCGCGGTCGCCGACCCCAACCTGAACACGCTGGTGGACTATCGCTACTCGCGCCGGCACGAAGCCCGGCGCGGCGGACACGGCATGGGTTCGGACATGTTCGGCGCCGCAGGCTCCGACATCACCCTGAAGATGCCCGTGGGCACCATCATCAGCGATGCCGAGACGGGCCAGGTGCTGCACGAACTGCTCACGCCGGGCGAGGTCATCACCATCGCCAAGGGAGGTGACGGGGGCTTTGGCAACCTGCGTTTCAAAAGCTCCATCAACCGCGCGCCGCGCCAGAAGACCCCCGGCTGGCCGGGCGAGCGCAAGAATCTGAAGCTCGAGCTCAAGGTGCTGGCCGACGTCGGCCTGCTGGGCATGCCCAATGCCGGCAAGTCCACCTTCATCGCCGCCGTGTCCAACGCGCGGCCCAAGATCGCCGACTACCCGTTCACCACGCTGCATCCCAACCTGGGCGTGGTGCGCGTGGGGCCCGAGCAGAGCTTCGTCGTGGCCGACATCCCCGGGCTGATCGAGGGCGCCTCCGAGGGCGCCGGCCTGGGCCACCAGTTCCTGCGCCACCTGCAGCGCACGCGGCTGTTGCTGCACGTGGTGGACCTGGCGCCATTCGACGAGGGAGTGGACCCGGTGGCGCAGGCCCGGGCCATCGTCGCCGAGCTGAAGAAATACGACCCCGAGCTGCATGCCAAGCCGCGCTGGCTGGTGCTCAACAAGCTGGACATGGTGCCGCAGGAAGAGCGCGCGGCGCGCGTGCAGGATTTCGTCAAGCGCTTGCGCTGGAAGGGGCCGGTGTTCGAGATTTCGGCCCTCACGCGCGAGGGCTGCGAGGCGCTGATCCGTTCCATCTATCAGCACGTGCAGGCGCAGCAAAAGGTCGAGCAAGGGCCGGTTGCCGAGACCGACCCGCGGTTCCTGCCCGGCCACGAGGGTGGGCAGCCCAGCTGAACGCTGGCGCCCGCCTGCGTGCAACAATCATTTCAATAGCTAAAGGCCCGCGCCAGTCAACAGTTTGCGGGCTGTTTCACTAAAAATGCAAAGCAAGGTACTGCGCGATGCCCGGCGCATCGTCGTCAAGGTGGGCTCCAGCCTGGTCACCAACGAAGGGCGGGGGCTGGACGAGGCGGCCATCGGCGAGTGGAGCCGCCAGCTGGCGGCGCTGGTGCGCGGCGAGGACGGGCTGGGGCAGCGGGAGGTCATCATGGTCTCCAGCGGCGCCATCGCCGAAGGCATGAAGCGCCTGGGCTGGACGCGCCGCCCGCATGCCATCCACGAATTGCAGGCCGCCGCCGCGGTCGGCCAGATGGGCCTGGCGCAGATGTACGAGACCAAGCTGCGCGAGCAGGGCATGGGCAGCGCCCAGGTGCTGCTGACCCACGCCGACCTGGCCGACCGCGAGCGCTACCTGAACGCCCGCTCCACGCTGCTGACGCTGCTGCGCCTGGGGGTGGTGCCGGTCATCAACGAGAACGACACGGTGGTCACCGACGAGATCAAGTTTGGCGACAACGACACCCTGGGCGCGCTGGTGGCCAACCTGGTGGAAGCCGACGCGCTGGTCATCCTGACTGACCAGAAGGGCCTCTATACCGCCGATCCACGGCGCGAGCCGGACGCGCAATTCGTGCACGAGGCGCGGGCGGGCGATGCGGCGCTGGAGGCCATGGCCGGCGGCGCGGGCTCATCCATTGGCAGGGGCGGCATGATCACCAAGATCGTCGCCGCGCGGCGCGCCGCCGGCTCGGGCGCCTCCAGCGTCATCGCCTGGGGACGCGAGCAAGACGTGCTGCTGCGCCTGGCGCGCGGCGAGGCCATAGGCACGCTGCTGGTGGCGCAGACCGCCAAACAGCACGCGCGCAAGCAGTGGATGGTGGACCACCTGCAGCTGCGTGGCTGGGTCACGGTCGATGCGGGCGCGGCGGCCAAGCTGCGCAGCGAAGGCAAGAGCCTGCTGCCCATCGGCATGGTGGCCGTGGAAGGGGACTTTGCCCGGGGCGACGTGATCGCGGTGCGTGACGCCGGTGGCACCGAGATCGCCCGGGGCCTGGCCAACTACGCCAGTGCCGAGGCACGCCTGCTGTGCCGCAGGCCGTCGTCTGAGTTCCAGCAGGTGCTGGGCTACTCCGCCGAACCGGAGATGGTGCACCGCGACAACCTGGTGCTGATGGCGCGCTGACCAGGCGGCTGCCCGGTCAGGGCTTGTCCGCGGTCCCCGAGGGGGCGCCGGAAGCTTCGGCGCCGGCGTGCGCCGCCGAGGCGGCGAGCATGCTGTTCTGCGGGTCAGGGTCGAAGCTGGCCCCCGGGGGCAGCTCCACGCCAGGGTGCAGCAGCATGCCGCTACGGTGCTGCGCCATGCCCTGCAGGCCATCGTGGTGGTGGTCGCGGGCACGCATGCCGCTTCTCAGGTAGCGGTTGCGCTGCTCGTGGCGTGGCACGAAGCGCGCCAGCTCGGTCAGCGCCATTTCATAGACGCCGCGCTTGAACTCCACCACCACGTCCAGCGGCACCCAGTATTCGTTCCAGCGCCAGGCATCGAATTCGGGATGGTTGGTGGCACGCAAGTTCAGGTCCCAGTCGTGGCCGAGCAGCTGCAGCAGGTACCAGATCTGCTTCTGGCCTCTGTAATGGCCGCGCGCGTCGCGGCGGATGTACCGGTCTGGCACCTCGTAGCGCAACCAGTCGCGGGTGCGGGCAATGATGCGTACATGGCCGGGCTGCAGGCCCACCTCCTCGTGCAGTTCCCGGAACATGGCCTGTTCGGGGGATTCACCGCGGTCGATGCCGCCCTGAGGGAACTGCCAGCTATGGGTGCGTATGCGCTTGCCCCAGAACACCTGATTCTTCTGGTTGAGCAGGATGATGCCGACGTTTGGGCGAAAACCGTCCCGGTCAAGCATAATCGAACCCCAATTTTTCAAACTGTTGTCATTATGCACGCGCCCCTGCGTGCGGCAAGCACACCCCCACTGCGCGCGGGTCCGTTCGATGAAAGCTTCCCAATTCTTCATTTCCACCCTGAAAGAGGCGCCAGCCGATGCCGAGGTCGTCAGCCACCGGCTGATGATGCGCGCCGGCCTGATCAAGAAGCTGGGGGCGGGCATCTACAGCTACATGCCCATGGGGCTGCGCGTGATCCGCAAGGTCGAGGCCATCGTGCGCGAGGAGATGAACCGCGCCGGCGCCGTCGAGTGCACCATGCCCGTGGTGCAGCCCGCCGAGCTGTGGCAGGAGACGGGACGCTGGGGCACCATGGGGCCGGAGCTGCTGCGCATCCAGGACCGGCACGGGCGCGACTTCGTCGTGCAGCCCACCAGTGAAGAGGTGGTCACCGACATCGCCCGCCAGGAGCTGCGCAGCTACAAGCAGCTGCCGAAGAATTTCTACCAGATCCAGACCAAGTTTCGCGACGAGCGCCGCCCGCGCTTCGGCCTGATGCGCGGGCGCGAGTTCATCATGAAGGACGCCTACTCCTTCGACCGCGACGCAGCGGGCGCCAAGCAGAGCTACCAGGCCATGGCCCAGGCCTACCGGCGCATCTTCGACCGCTTCGGCCTGCAGTACCGCGCCGTGGCCGCCGACTCGGGCGCCATCGGGGGTGACCTGAGCGAGGAGTTCCAGGTCATCGCCGCCACCGGCGAGGACGCCATCGTCTATTGCCCGACCAGCGACTACGCTGCCAACCTGGAAAAGGCCGAGGCCCTGGCTCCGGCCGGCCCGCGCCCCGCTGCCAGCCAGCCGCGCACGCTGACCCCCACCCCCGGCAAGGCGACCTGTGCCGACGTGGCCGAACTGCTGGGCGTGGCGCTGGCGACCACCGTCAAGTCCCTGGTGCTGGCCACTGACGACGTGGACGAGGCGGGCGAGCCGGCCGGCGTGCAGGTCTGGCTGCTGCTGCTGCGCGGCGACCACGATATGAACGAGATCAAGGTCTCCAAGGTGCCGGGCCTGGACAAGGGCTTTCGCTTCGCCACCGTGGCCGAGATCGAGGAACACTTCGGCTGCAGGCCCGGCTACCTCGGTCCTCTGGACCTGAAAAAGCCCGTACGCATCGTCGCCGACCGCGAAGTCGCCGTCATGGCCGACTGGATCTGCGGTGCCAACCAGGAGGACCACCACATCACCGGCGTGAACTGGGGCCGCGACCTGCCCGAGCCCGAAGCCGTGGCCGACCTGCGCAACGTGGTGGCGGGTGACCCTTCACCCGATGGCCAGGGGCAGCTGGCCATCGAGCGCGGCATCGAAGTCGGCCACGTCTTCTACCTGGGCACCAAGTATTCCCGGGCCATGGACGCCACCTTCCTGAACGAGGACGGCAAGCCCGCCCACTTCGAGATGGGCTGCTACGGCATCGGCGTGACGCGCCTGCCGGCCGCCGCCATCGAGCAAAACCATGACGAGCGCGGCATCATCTGGCCCGACGCCATTGCCCCCTTCACCGTGGTGCTGTGCCCGATCGGCATGGACCGCAGCGAGGCGGTCAAGGCCGCGGCCGAGAAGCTGCACGCCGAGCTGCTGGCTGCCGGTGTCGACGTGCTGCTGGACGACCGTGGCGAGCGCCCCGGCGCCATGTTCGCCGACTGGGAGCTGATCGGCGTGCCGCACCGCGTCGTGCTGTCCGAGCGCGGCCTGAAGGCAGGGCAGGTCGAATACCAGCACCGCCGCGACACCAGCGCCACGCAGGTCGCCGCGGCGGACATCCTCGCGCACCTGCGGGAGCGGCTCGCCGCATGAGTCCCGGGGCGTCCGGCGCGCTGCATCCGCAGCGCGGCGCGCCCTCGCGCCGCAGCTGCCTGGCGGCGCTCGCCCTCGGCCCCTCGGCCTGGCTGGCAGCGCCGGCGGCGCACGCCGGCGGCCAGCTCGAAGAACCCCTCATCGACTCGGTGCGCACGGCCCTGGCCTCGGCCGTGGGCGACCTCGCGCCGCCCGAGCCGGTCTTTGCCAGCACCGAGGCGCGCCTGTCCTACCTGCGCTGGCTCACGGCGATGAGCGAGCGCCTGCGCAGCCGCAAGCCCGAATGGGAGGCGCGGCGCGACTTCCTGCAGACGGCCTGGTACGAGTCCCGGCGCGCCGGGCTCGATGTGTCCCTGGTGCTCGGCCTGATCCAGGTCGAGAGCGCGTTTCGCAAGTTCGCCATCTCCTCGGTCGGCGCTCGCGGCTACATGCAGGTCATGCCGTTCTGGACACGCGCCATTGGCGATGGCGACCCCGGCAAGCTGTTTCACCTGCAGACCAACCTGCGCTTTGGCTGCGTGATCCTGCGCCACTACCTGGACCGCGAGCAGGGCGACCTGTTCCTCGCACTGGGCCGCTACAACGGCAGCCGGGGCCGTGCGCCGTACCCCAGTGCCGTGTTCGCCGCGCAGCGCAACTGGTTCTTTCAGGAGCGCACCTCGGCCGCCTGAGCCGGCGCCGGCGGCGCCGGCAGCGCGTCTTCCGGCGCGGCGGCGCGCACGGGCGAGGACACGCGCGAGACCAGCACCTGGTCGATGCGGTAGCTGTCCACGTCGATCACCTCGAACTTGTAGCCTCCCCAGTCCACGCTGTCGGTGCGCCGGGGCACGCGGCGCAGCATGACCATCAGAAAGCCCGCCAGCGTCTCGTAGTCGCCCTCGTGCGGCAGCTCGTCGAGCGCCAGGGCGTGCAGCACGTCGTCGATCGGCGTGATGCCGTCGATCAGCCAGGAGGTCTCGTCGCGCCGCACGATCTGCTCCTCGTCGGCCGGGCCGGGGCCGACCAGGTCGCCCATCACGGTGCTCATGACGTCGTTGAGCGTGACCACGCCCACCACCAGGCTGTACTCGTTGACGATGACGGCAAAGTCCTCGTGCACCTGGCGAAACTGCTCCAGCACCTCGGCCAGCGACAGCCGGTCGGGCACGATCAGCACCTTGCGCACCAGCCCGTCCTCGGCCAGTGAAATGGGCTGGTTGTTCAGCGCGCGCTGGAACAGGTCCTTGGCGTCCACGTAGCCCACCACGTGGTCGATATCGCCCACGCAGACCGGGTAGGTGGAAAACGGCTCGTTGGCGATGCGCGCGCGAATGACGTGGTCGGGGTCGTCGCGCAGGAAGTACGCCACCCGGTCGCGCGAGGACATGCTGCTCACCACGCTGCGCGTGTCGAGTTCGAACAGGTTCTCGATGACCTGCTGCTCGCGCGCGGCCAGCACCCCCGAGCGGGCGCCGGCCTCCATCATGGCCAGGATGTCCTCGGAGGTGACGCGTTCGTCGCGCTGCGACGGCAAGCCCGACAGGCGCAGGAGCGCATCGGCCATGCGGCTGTAGAGCCAGATCAGCGGCCGCAGCAGCCGCATGCACCACTGCATGGGCCCGACCACGTGCACCGCCACGCGCTCGGAATTGGCCATGCCCAGGCGCTTGGGCACCAGGTCGGCAAACAGGATGAACAGCGAGGTGACCAGCAGGAAGGAGGCCAGAAAGCCCAGCGTCTGCGCCTGCCGCTGGGGCAGCCACAGCTCCAGCAGCGCGGTGAAGTAGGGGCTCAACGTGCCTTCTCCGACGATGCCGCCCAGGATGGCCACCGCGTTCAGGCCCACCTGCACCACGGTGAAGTAATCGCCCGGCTGCTCCTGCATCAACAGCACGCGCGCGGCGCGCGCATCCCCCTCGTCGGCCATCTGGCGCAGGCGCAGGCGGCGCGAGGCCGCCAGCGACAGTTCGGCCACCGAGAAAAAGGCGCTGGCGGCGATCAGCAGGACGATGACGAGCAGGCTCTGAAGCAGGGACATGAAGACGTGCAGGGCGCATGCAGGGCCTGCACGTGCCACGCGGGCTGTGGTGGTCGCACGAGTGTAGCGGGCGGGCCTGTCCAGGCCCGCCCCGGCTCACTGGGTGAAGCCCATGCGCGGCTTGCGCGAGGCGCCTGCCTGCGGCAGGTCGGCGGGCTCGACGCAGCCGCGCCCGGCCAGGCGCGCGTTGCCAAAGCCCGTCATCAGGGCGCGGCGCATCTCGCGCGGGGCCAGCTGCGCAAGCAGGTCCAGCACGTCCGGCCCGGCCTCGGGCTCGAAATGCCGGCCCCAGTCGTGCTCGCCGCGAATGCCGCGGTACAGCCGGGCGGCGATGGCGCGCGCCTGGTCCGTGCTGGGCGCCTGCACCTCGAAGACGTTCATGCGGTTGAGGATGGGCTCGGGAATGCCGCGCTCGTCGTTGGCCGTGGTGATCCAGATGACCTGGCTGGCGTCGATGGCCACCTCGGCGAACTCGTCGGTGAAGCTCTGCGCTGTATCGTGCTCCAGCAGGCCGTAGAGCGCGCCCAGCGGGTCGTACTGGGCCTCGCCGGCGGCCTTGTCGATCTCGTCCACGACGATGACCGGGTTGGCGAATTCGCCCTCCACCAGTGCCTCGAAGACCTTGCCCGGCCTGGCGCCCTTCCACTGCGACGAGGCGCCCGACAGCAGCCAGCCGGCGGTCATCGAGCTCATGGGCACCAGGCTCATGCCCGTGCCCAGCAGCTCGGCCAGCTGGCGGGCAAAGTGCGTCTTGCCGATACCTGGCGGGCCCAGCAGCAGCATGGGCGTGACCTCCAGGCCGTCGCGGCTGTCCTGCGCCAGCGCCACGTGGCGCTTGACGTCGTCCAGCACCTCGGTGAAGTTGGGCAGCCACTCGTACAGGGCGGCCATGTCGGGCACACCCGACGGCTTGACCTGGAAGCGCTCGGGGCCGCGCTCGAGCATGCGCTCATAGACCGCGCGCAGATTGTCATGCTCGCGCGCGCTGCCGCCCGCGTCGTGCAGGCGGGCCAGCTTGCGCTCGACCTCGTGCGGGTGAAATACGCTGCGCATCTGCGCCACCGGCAGCGACAGGGCAGCTTCCTGGGTTACGAGACTGCGGCTCGTCATGGCTGGGCTCCTGGGAAATGACCCCCATCAAGGGATGGGCCAAGCCATTCAAGCATGGCCGCCGGGCCGGCCTCGTCGGAACATTCCCGCATGTTCCGGACAGAAAAAAACCGCCCCGAAGGGCGGTTCCTGTCCGGCATGGCCGGTGAGGCGGTGCGGCGGTCAGCCGGCCTGCTGCTGGCCGGAGACGACCTGCTGCAGCTCGCCCGACTCGTACATTTCCATCATGATGTCCGAGCCGCCGATGAATTCGCCGCGCACGTACAGCTGCGGGATGGTCGGCCAGTGGCTGTAGTCCTTGATGGCCTGGCGAATTTCCTGGTCGTCGAGCACGTTCACCGTGGCAATGTCCTTGGCATCGACGCCGCAGGCCTTGAGGATCTGCACGGCGCGCCCGGAGAAGCCGCACATGGGAAAGCTGGCGCTGCCCTTCATGAACAGCAGGATGTCGTTGGTCTTGACCAGTTGGTCGATGCGCTCGCGAACGTCGCTCATGGATAAGTGCTCCTGGGAGGGGAAAGAAAAGATGCCCGCCATGGGCAACATTACCGGATTATTTCACTGGCCATCGTCAGGCCGCAGGCTTTGACCCGCCAGTGCATCGGGCTATGCCGGCCAGGTCGGCGCGGCTTTGCACCTGCTTGAACCCGGCGGCCCGCAGCAGCTCCTGCACGGCAGTGGCCTGGTCCCAGCCGTGCTCCAGCAGCAGCCAGCCACCGCCCGCCAGCCGCGCCGGTGCCTGGGCAATGATGGCGCGCAGGTCGTCCAGGCCGTCGATGCCGCTGGCCAGCGCCGACAGCGGCTCGTGGCGCAGCGCGGCCAGGTGCGGGTCGCCGCTGGCGATGTAGGGCGGGTTGCTCACGATCAGGTCGAACGGCCCGTCGATGCTCGCGAGCCAGTCGCCCTGGGCGAACTCCACCGGCAGGTCCAGGCGTTCGGCATTGGCCCGGGCCACGGCCAGCGCGTCGGCGCTGGCGTCGGTGGCCAGAACGCGCGCGCCCGGGCGGTGGCGGGCCAGCGCCAGGGCGATGGCGCCGCTGCCGGTGCCCAGGTCGGCGATGCGCGGCGCGGGCACCGGCGCCAGCACGGCAAGCGCCCAGTCCACCAGGGTTTCGGTGTCTGGGCGCGGGTCGAGCACGCGCGCGTCCACCTGCAGGGGCAGGCCGTAGAACTCGCGGCTGCCGACCAGGTAGGCAACGGGCTCGCCCGCGGCGCGGCGCCGCCGCAGTGCCTCGAACGTGGCACCGGCCTCGGGCGGCAGCGGCGCGTCGTCGTGGGCGATCAGCCAGGCGCGGTCGGTGCCCGGGCGGCCCAGCGCATGCAGCAGCAGTATCTGGGCGTCGATGCGCGCCAGGCCGGCCTGCTGGGCCGCCTGCAGGGCGCAGCGCAGGGTGGTAGGGCTGGTCACTAGGGTATTGCTAGCAAGTGCACGTTGGTGGACAAAGATTTGAGCCGTTTTTTGCCAAAAATGCGGCTCTCAGGCCGCACCCTGCAGCTGCGCCAGCAGCTCGGCCTCGTGCGCGTGCTGCAGCGCGTCCAGCACCTCGTCCAGGTCGCCTTCCATGATGGCCAGCAGCTTGTACAGCGTCAGGTTGATGCGGTGGTCGGTCAGGCGACCCTGCGGGAAGTTGTAGGTGCGGATGCGGTCGCTGCGGTCGCCCGAGCCGATCAGGCCCTTGCGCGTTGCGGCCTCCCGGGCGCTGCGCTCGCTGCGCTCCTTTTCCTCCAGCCGCGCCTGCAGCACGGCCAGTGCCCGGGCCTTGTTGGCGTGCTGGCTGCGTCCGTCCTGGCACTCGGCGACGATGCCCGTGGGCAGGTGCACCACGCGCACAGCCGAGTCGGTCTTGTTGATGTGCTGGCCGCCCGCGCCCGAGGCGCGGAAGGTGTCGATGCGCAGGTCTGCCGGGTCGAGCGTGATGGCCTGCGACGCATCGGGCTCGGGCATGACGGCCACGGTGCAGGCGCTGGTGTGGATGCGGCCCTGGGTCTCGGTCACCGGCACGCGCTGCACGCGGTGGCCGCCCGACTCGAAGCGCAGCCGGCCGTAGGCGCCCATCTCGCGCGGGCCCTCGCCGGCGCGGCCCTCGATGCGCAGCACCACCTCCTTGTAGCCGCCCAGCTCGGCCTCGTGCGCGCTCATGATCTCCACGCGCCAGCCGGCCTGGGCGGCGTAGCGCGTGTACATGCGCGCCAGGTCGCCGGCGAACAGGGCCGATTCATCGCCCCCGGTGCCAGCGCGGATTTCGACGAAGGCGTTGCGCCCGTCGTCCGGGTCGCGCGGCAGCAGCAGGCGCTGCAGCTCGTCCTCGAGCGCGTCCAGCTCGGCCTGGGCGCTGGCGACCTCCTCCTCGGCCAGTTCGGCCATGTCGGGGTCGGCCAGCAGCTCGCGCGCCGCCAGCAGGTCGCCCTCGCGCTGGCGCCAGCGGGCGTAGCGGCCTGCCACCGCCGTGACCTCGGCGTGCTCGCGCGACAGCACGCGGTACTGCTGCATGTCGGCCATGATGTCTTCGCGCGAGAGCAGGAAGTCCAGTTCGGCCAGGCGCTGGGCGTGGCGCTCCAGCTGGTTGCGAAGAAAGGGCTGCATGGGTAGGAGAGGGGTTTGCTACATCTGCGGTAGCGCAAAGACGACGACTGGCAAGGGTTTCAGGCCGAAAAGGCCTGAAAAATACGTGCAGCGTCGCTACAGCGCGCCCTTGCCCTGCGCGCGCAGGAACAGGCGCGAGACGGTCTGCGCCGTCTGCTCGCGCGCGGCGGCGTCGCCCGCGCGCAGCTCGGCCAGGGTGCCGTGCAGCATCTTTTGCGCCAGGCCCCGCGACAGGGCATCGAGCACGGTGTCGATGTCCTCGCCGCGCGCCAGCAGCTTCTTGGCCCGGGCGACCTCGGCGGCGCGCCAGGTGTCGGTCTGCTGGTGCAGCTGCTGGATCAGCGGCACCACCGCGCCGTGCTGGCCGGCCGGGCGGCGCAGGTCCATCCAGTGCATGAAGCTTTGCACGCCCGCGTCGATGATGGCCTCGGCCTGCGCCACGGCGGCCTGGCGGCTGGCCTGGGCGGTCTGCACCACGCCGGCCAGGTCGTCCACGGTGTAGAGATAGACGTCCGACAGCTGCTGAACCTCGGGCTCGATGTCGCGCGGCACGGCCAGGTCCACCATGAAGATGGGGCGGTGGCGGCGGCGCTTGAGGGCGCGCTCGACGGCGCCCAGGCCGATGATGGGCAGCTGACTGGCGGTGCAGCTGACCACCGCGTCGAACTCGTGCAGGTGCTCGGGCAGCTCGGCCAGGCGCATGACCGAGCCGCCAAAGCGCGTGGCCAGCGCCTCGCCGCGCTCGAGCGTGCGGTTGGCGATGGTGATCTGGCGCGGCGAGCGGGCGGCGAAGTGCGTGGCGCACAGCTCGATCATCTCGCCCGCGCCGACGAACAGCACGCGGATCTGGGACAGGTCCTCGAACAGCTGGCCGGCCAGGCGCACGGCGGCGGCGGCCATGCTGATGCTGTGCGCGCCGATGTCGGTGCTGGAGCGCACCTCCTTGGCCACGGCGAAGCTGCGCTGAAAAAGCTGGTTGAGGGTGCTGCCCAGGGCGCCCGCGCCCTCGGCGGCGCGCACGGCGTTCTTCATCTGGCCGAGGATCTGCGCCTCGCCCAGCACCATGGAGTCGAGCCCGCTGGCCACGCGGAAGGCGTGGCGCGCGGCCAGGCCGTCCTCCAGCAGGTAGGAGTGCGAGCGCAGCAGCTGCGGGCTCACCCCCCCGCTGCCGGCCAGCCAGTCCAGTGTGTGATCCAGCGCCGGGGCGGGGGCGGCGCAATAGATTTCGGTGCGGTTGCAGGTGGACAGGATGGCCGTTTCCACCTGCGGGTGGCGGCTGCTGCCGGCCAGCGACTCGCGCAGCCCCTGCAGCGTGGGCGCGATGTGGTCGAGCGCAAAAGCGAAACGGCCCCGCAGGTCGAGCGGGGCGGTCGTGTGGTTGATGCCTAGGGCCCAGACTGCCATGGGGGTGGATTATAAAATTTGCGTCGCGATCGGGCGCCCGCTGGGGTATGCGCCTTGATCTGCATCATGTTTGCCATGGGCACGCTGTCGCTTTTGAACCATCTGCTGAACTTCCTTGCACCGGCCCTGGCCGTGGCGGTGCTGCTGGCGCTGGCGGCGCGGTACTTGATGCCCAAGCTGGCGAAAGGCCGCTCCATTGCTGGATCCATAGCTATCAATTTCGCCAGCGGCAGTCTGGCGCTGCTGGCCGGCCTGCTGCTGCTCGGGCGCGATGGGCACATGCTCACCTACACGGCCCTGGTGCTGGCCACGGCCACGGCCCAGTGGCTGTGGCTGCGCGGCTGGCGCGGCTGAGGTCATCCCGCCACCGGGCTGGCCGCCAGCGCGGGCCCGTCCGGGCGCGGGCCCGTCTCGCCCGGCGCGACCAGCGTGGTCGCCGGCGGCGACAGGTGCAGGCCCTCGGCGCGCAGGGCGTCCAGCAGGGCGAACAGCACGTCGCTGCGCGTGCCGCCGGCGCTGCGCGGGTGGGCCACCCAGCCGGTGGCCACGAAGATCAGCGTGCCATTCTGGATGCCGTCCAGGGTGACGGCGGGCGCGGGCTCGTCCAGGATGGATTCGTGCGCGCAAAACGCCTGCAGGATGAGCTCGCGCATGCGCCGCGCGTCGGTATCGAGCGGCGCCGGCAGGCTCAGCTGCACCCGGCCCTGCGCGCCGGTGAGCGTCATGTTGCGCACCGTCTTGGTGATGAACTCCGAGTTGGGCACGATGACGGTGGAGCGGTCGCCCAGCTGGATCTCGGTGGCGCGCACGTTCACGCGGCGCACGTCGCCCTCGGTGTCGCCCAGCTTGACCCAGTCGCCCACGCGCACCGGGCGCTCGGCCAGCAGGATGAGGCCCGAGATGAAGTTCTGCACGATGGCCTGCAGCCCGAAGCCGATGCCCACCGAGAGGGCGCTGGCCACCCAGGCGATGCGCTCGACACTGATTCCCAGGCCCGCCAGCGCGATGGCAATGACCACCACGCCGCCGATGTAGCCCAGCAGCGTGGTGATGGAGCTTTGCATGCCCGGGTCGAGCGCGGTGCTCGGAAAGTAGCGCTCGCCCAGCCAGCCCTTGAAGACGCGGATCGCCATGAAGCCGGCCACCAGCACCAGCACGGCCGTGGCCAGCGCCTGCGGCGCGAGCACGAAGTCACCCACCTTCAAAGCGCCGTCGAACACGCTGCCGCGGCGAAACAGCTCGTCCGGCCCGGTGCCAAAGGGCGCCATCAGCGCGATCACCATGTAGAACAGCAAGAGCACGCGCAGCACGCCCGAGGCCAGCACCGAGAGCTGGTCGAGCAGGCGCGGCTCCAGCCCGAGCGCGCTGTGCAGGTGGCGACCCATGACGCCCTGGGACGACAGCAGCGTCTCGCTCAGGTCCTCGGCCAGCATGAACAGCAGGTAGGTCGTGGCAAACACCACGGCCGACCAGACGGTCTGGCGCGCCAGCATGCCCGCCAGCGCCACATAGCCCAGCGCCAGCGCCAGCAGCGAGGCCAGCACCGCCAGGGCGGCGGCGGCCAGCACCACGGCCAGCCAGAGCGGGCGCACCTCGATCTGGGGCTCGGCGTCGGCCGGCTGCGCCGCGTCCGCGCCGGACGGCGCGGTCACCCGCACCACGCGGCGGCGCGTGCGCGCCAGCAGCAGCGCCATGGCCCCGGCCAGCAGCAGCGACAGCAGGGCGTGTGTGAGCACCTCAGCCGACAGGCTCACGCCAATGATGGCGTTCAGGTCCACCGCCAGCGCGCCCGTGGCCGACAGCAGGGCGATGGCCCAGGGGTAGGGGCTCAGGCGGTGTGCCTGCTCGTCCGACAGCGGCAGCAGGCGCCAGCTCGGGCGCCGGCGCGCCAGCAGTGCCTGGCCCAGGCTGATGACGAAGGCGGCATACAGGCCGGCGCGCATGCTGGCGCTCTCCAGGGCGAGCAACTGCTCGCCCGGCTCCTCGCCCAGCGCGAGCACGCCCCACACGAGCTGCAGGGCCGCGCCCGTGAGCAGCACGCTGGCGCCGATGGCGAAGGCCGCCAGCAGCGTGCGCCGCAGCCGCGTGGCCGGCAGGTGCGCGGGCAGCAGGCGCAGCAGCAGCCGCTGCACGGCCCAGGTGCCGACAACCACCAGCAGCAGCGCCCCCAGCAGCGAGCCATAGAAGGCGCCCCGGCGCGGCGACTGCGCGGCGCTGGCCACGGCGCCTTGCAGGTCCAGCGCCAGCGACTGCAGGCGCGCCTGGTCACCAGGCGCGGCGGTGCGCAGGTTGCGCCAGAAGGCGGCGCTCAGCAGGGAGTCGGTGCGCGAGCTGAGGGCCGCCTGGAACTGCGCGTGCCGCTGGCGCGTGAGTTCGTTGGCGCGCTGGCCGGCATCGACGCCGAGCAGTCGCGCCAGCTTGAGCTCGCTGTCCACGGCGGCGCGCTGGCGCGTGAGCGCGGCGCGCTGCTGCACCACATCGGGGGTGTCGGCGGGCGAGCCCTTCTCGGGCGCCGGGCCCAGGCCCTCCAGGCGCAGGTCCAGGTCGGCCAGGTCGGCGGCGCGCTGCGTCGTCACCCGCTCGGCTGCCGCGCCGATGGCGTTGGCCTCGGCCACCAGCTTGCGGCCGTCGTCGTCCTGCGCCAGCTTGGCCGGGATGGCGTCCAGGCGCCGGCGCAACTCATCCACGGAAGGCAACGGGGCGCTGTCGCTGCCGGCGGCGGCGCTGGGCGGGGCGCTGCCGCCGCGGCCGGACGGGGCCGGGGCCGCCTGCGCGGGCAGGAGCAGCAGGCACAGCAGCACCAGCAGCAGGGCCGGCAGCAGGCGCTGGACGGGCAGCACCCAGGGGCTGGCAGCGTGCAGGCTGGCGGTCAGCGGCCGGAGGAAGGGCAGGGTGCGAAGGAGAAGCGGCAGGCGCGGCATGCGCGCGATTGTCGGGGCGCGCGGGTGCGCGCGGCGCCAGACGAGGGCTTGACTGCGCAGAGTGCGAAAAACCGTGTCCGGCCCCGTGGCACCAGGGCGTTCAGCTATGAAAAACGACTCTGGGCTCAACCGGCCGGGCTGAACAGGTCCACCCGGTCGCTGATGATGCCGTCCGTGCCCAGGGCGATCAGGCGCTCGGCGGCCCATTCGTCGTTCACGGTGTAGCTGAGCGTGCGCAGGCCGGCCTGGCGCGCGGTCTGCACCAGCGCCTCGTCCCACAGCGCGTGGTTGCAAACCACGGCCACGCAGCCGAGCTGGCCGGCGGTCTCCAGCCAGCCCGCGTGCAGCTTGTCCAGCAGCAGGCCGCGGGGCAGGTGCGGCGCGGCACTTTGCGCGCCCGACAGGGCCAGCGGCTGGAACGAGGTCAGCAGCGGCTGCACCGCCTGCCCATGCCACAGGCGCGCGGCCAGGGCGGCCACGGCGCGGCCGGTGGCCTCCTCGGTGCCGGGGGTGGGCTTGATTTCGATGTTCAGGTGCAGGCGGTTGGCCAGGCACCAGCGCGCCAGGCCCTCCAGCGTGGGGAGGGGCTCGCCCGCGTACTGGCGCGAATGCCAGGCGCCGGCGTCCAGCTGCGACAGCTCGCTCCAGGCCCGCTCGCCGGCCGTGCCGCGGCCGTTGGTGGTGCGTGAAAGCGTCGCGTCGTGCAGCAGGAAGACCACGCCGTCGCTGCTGAGCTTGGCGTCGCACTCGAACATGCGCCAGCCGTGCGCGGCGCCCAGGCGGAAGGCGGCCAGGGTGTTTTCAGGGGCCAGGCGGCCGGCGCCGCGGTGCGCGATCCAGCGCGGGTAGGGCCAGTGGGGCAGGGCGGTCATGGGGCGGCTCTTCGCGTCAGGTCAGGTGCGTCAGATGCGCTTGCCGCTCGTGGCGTCGAAGGCGTGCAGGCGGTCGGCGCGGGGCTTGACGTGGATGGTGGAGCCCAGCGCCGGGCACAGCGTGCCTTCTTCCACGCGCACGACCAGCTGCTCGCCGTTGAGGCGGCCGTAGATCAGACGCTCGGCGCCCAGCATTTCCACGGTTTCGACCTGCACGGCCCAGCCGTCAGCGCCCACGTCCAGGTGCTCGGGGCGGATGCCCAGCAGCTGTCCGGGCTGCGCGCCGGGGGCGTTCTGCAGCAAATTCATGGGCGGCGAGCCGATGAAGCTGGCCACAAACGTGGAGGCCGGCGTGTGATAGACCTCCTCGGGCGTGCCGAACTGCTCCATGTTGCCGGCGTTCATGACGATGATGCGCTCGGCCAGCGTCATGGCCTCGACCTGGTCGTGGGTGACGAACAGGCTGGTGATGCCCAGCTCGCGGTGCAGCTTCTGGATCTCCAGGCGGGTCTGCACGCGCAGCTTGGCGTCCAGGTTGGACAGTGGTTCGTCGAACAGGAAGACCTGCGGCTGGCGCACGATGGCGCGGCCCATGGCCACGCGCTGGCGCTGGCCGCCCGAGAGCTGGCGCGGCTTGCGGTCCAGCAGGTGCGACAGCTCCAGGATCTTGGCGGCCTTGTCCACGCGCTGGCGGATCTCGTCCTTCGGCACGCTGGCGATCTTCAGGCCGTAGGCCATGTTGTCGAACACGCTCATGTGCGGGTACAGGGCGTAGTTCTGGAACACCATGGCGATGTCGCGCTTGGCCGGCTCCAGGTTGTTGACCACGCGGGGGCCGATGTGCAGCTCGCCGCCGGTGATCTCCTCCAGGCCCGCGACCATGCGCAGGAGCGTGGATTTGCCGCAGCCCGACGGCCCGACGATGACGATGAATTCGCCATCCTTGATCTCGGCATTCACGCCGTGGATGACGGGCACGGCAGCCTTGCCGGTGCCGTAGGTTTTGGTGATGTTCTTGAGGGAGATGGCAGCCATTGGGTACTATGAAATCAAGAGCTATGAACCGTTGTGCAGCAACGGCTGGAGCGGTATTTGATGCTTATTTTTCAGTGTCCACCAGGCCCTTGACGAACCACTTTTGCATCAGCATCACCACCAGCGTGGGCGGCAGCATGGCGATGATGGCCGTGGCCATGACGATGTTCCAGTCCACCGCGGCCTCGCCGCCGGCGAGCATGCGCTTGATGCCGATGACCACCGGGTACATGTCCTCGCTGGTGGTCATGAGCAGCGGCCACAGGTACTGGTTCCAGCCGTAGATGAACTGGATCACGAACAGCGCGGCGATGGACGTGCGCGACAGCGGCACCAGCACGTCCACGAAGAAGCGCATGGGCCCGGCGCCGTCGATGCGCGCGGCCTCCACCAGCTCGTCGGGCACGGTGAGGAAGAACTGGCGGAACAGGAAGGTGGCCGTGGCCGAGGCGATCAGCGGCAGCGTCAGGCCGCCATAGCTGTTCAAGAGGCCCAGGTCGGCCACCACCTTGTAGGTCGGCAGGATGCGCACTTCCACGGGCAGCATCAGCGTCAGGAAGATGGCCCAGAAAGTGAGCATCTTGAACGGGAAGCGGAAGTACACGATGGCGAACGCCGACAGCAGCGAAATCGCGATCTTGCCCACCGTGATGACCATGGCCACCACGAAGCTGACCCACATCATGCGCACCACGTTGGTGTTGGAGCCCAGCTTGCCAGAGCCGAACAGCGCGGCCTGGTAGTTCTCCCACAGGTGTGTGCCAGGCAACAGCGGCATGGGCGATTGCACGATGGCCTCGGCCGTGTGCGTGGAGGCGACCAGCGCCAGGTAGAGCGGAAAGGCGACGACTGCCACGCCGAGGATCAGCACGGCGTGCGACAGGAAGGTCAGCCAGGGGTTGCGGTCGATCATGTTGCGGCGAGCCTCAATACTGGACTTTTTTCTCGACGTAGCGGAACTGCACCACGGTCAGCACCACCACGATCAGCATCAGGATGACCGACTGCGCGGCCGAGCCGCCCAGGTCCAGCGCCTTGAAGCCGTCCTGATAGACCTTGTAGACCAGGATGGAGGTGGACTGCCCCGGCCCGCCCTGGGTGGCCGCGTCGATGATGCCGAAGGTGTCGAAGAACGCGTAGACAATGTTGATGACCAGCAGGAAGAAGGTGGTCGGCGACAACAGCGGCAGCTGGATGTTCCAGAAGCGCCGCCAGGCACCCGCGCCGTCGATCGAGGCGGCCTCGATCAGCGCCTTCGGGATCGACTGCAGCCCGGCCAGGAAGAACAGAAAGTTGTAGGAGATCTGCTTCCACACCGAGGCAATGACGATCAGCGCCATGGCCTGGTTGTCGTTCATCATGTGGTTCCAGCCGTAGCCCAGCTCGCCCAGGTAATAGGTGATGACGCCGATCGACGGCGAGAACAGGAACACCCACAGCACGCCGGCGATCACGGGTGCCACGGCGTAGGGCACGATCAGGAGCGTCTTGTAGACGAAGGCGAAGCGCACGATGCGGTCGGCAAAGATGGCCAGGGCGAGCGCCAGCACGATGCCCACGCCCGCGACCAGCACCGAGAACAGGGCCGTGCGCTTGAAGGAATTCAGGTAGGAGGGGTCGTCAAACAGCTGCCGGAAGTTCTGCAGGCCCACCCATTCCGTGCTCATGCCGAAGGCGTCTTCCATCTGGAACGATTGCAGCACTGCCTGCCACGCCGGCCAGAAGAAGAACACGATGATGATGGCGAGCTGCGGCGCGATCAGCAGCCACGGCAGCCAGGCCGAGCGGAAAAGTACGCGTTTTTCCATGACGGTCAAAAACAAAAAACCGCCGGGGCCAGGGGTGCCGCCGTCGGGAAAAAGGCGGCCCGCACGCAGGCGGGCCGCAGCCCCGGCACGCCAGGCGCGCCGGGGAATGGAGTTACTTCTTGTACGACTTCTCGAAGCGCGCCAGCAGCTCGTTGCCGCGGCTGACGATGGAGTCCAGCGCCTCCTTGGCCGTCTTCTTGCCGGCCCAGACCTGCTCCATCTCCTCGTCCTCGATGGTGCGGATCTGCACGTAGTTGCCCAGGCGGATGCCGCGCGAGTTGTCGGTCACCTTGCGCACCATCTGGTTCACGGCCACGTCGGTGCCGGGGTGCTTCTGGTAGAAGCCGGACTTGTCCGTCAGCTCATAGGCGGCCATGGTGATGGGCAGGTAGCCCGTGCGCTGGTGGCTGGCGGCCTGCACCTTGGTCTGCGACAGGAACTCGAAGAACTTGGCCACGCCCTTGTATTCCTCGGCCTTCTTGCCGGCCATGACCCACAGCGAGGCGCCGCCGATCACGGTGTTCTGCGGCGCGCCCTGCACGTCCGGATAGTAGGGCAGGGGGGCGATGGCATAGGCGAACTTGGCGTTCTTGGCCACGTCGCCATAGAAGCCCGAGGACGTCTGGATCATGGCGCACTCGCCCGAGGTGAACGATGCCTGCGCGGCCGAGCCGCGGCCCTTGTAGACGAACTCGCCGGCCTTGGCGGCCTGGGCCAGGTTGTCGATGTGTTTGACGTGCAGCGGCGAGTTGACCTTCATGCGCGCCTTGTAGCCGTTGGCCGACAGGCCGTTCTTCTCGGTGGCGAACTCCACGTTGTGCCAGGCCGAGAAGGATTCGAGCTGCGTCCAGCCCATCCAGGCGAGCGTCATGGGGCAGCTGTGGCCGCTGGCCTTGAGCTTCTTGGCGGCGTCGAACACTTCGGGCCAGGTGGCGGGGGCCTTGTCTGCGTTCAGGCCGGCCTTCTTGAAGGCGTCCTTGTTGATGTAGAAGACGGTGGTCGAGCTGTTGAACGGCATGCTCAGCATCTCGCCATTGGGCGCGGTGTAGTAACCGGCGACGGCGGGGATGTAGCCGGCGGGGTTGAAATCGGCGCCTGCGTCCTTCATGACCTTGCCCACGGGAACGGTGGCGCCCTTGCTGGCCATCATGGTGGCCGTGCCCACTTCGAACACCTGCAGGATGTGCGGCGCGTTGCCCGAGCGGAAGGCGGCGATGGCGGCCGTCATGCTCTCGTCATA
>NZ_DAMCAM010000050.1:0-20293 GCF_032059615.1 Melaminivora sp.
TGGAAAGCGCAACCATCGCCGCCAACGGTTTTCGCTTCCGCGTGCCCTACGGCACTCTCCTGTGCGTCTCCGACAAGCCGCTGCACGGCGAGATCAAGCTGCCCGGCATGGCCAATCATTTCTACCGCGAACGGGTGCAGCAGCACCTCTTGATCGGCATGCGCGCCATCGACCTGCTGCGCGCCGGTGGCACGCACCGTCTGCACAGCCGCAAGCTGCGCAGCTTTGCTGAAGTGGCGTTCCAGTAGCCGACCGTACGCCGGCGGGAATCTGTCCCGCCGGGCTTGCAGGTCAGTAGTCCTTGTAGGGCAGGAACTTGCCCGAGAGCACCACGCGCACGCGGTCGCCCTTCGGGTCGGCCTCGCGCTGGATGTCCATGGAGAAATCGATGGCGCTCATGATGCCGTCACCGAACTCCTCGTGAATCAGCTCCTTGAGGGTCGAGCCGTAGACGCTGACCACCTCGTACCAGCGGTAGACCAGCGGGTCGGTGGGCACGGCCGTGGGCAGCGAGCCCTTGGAGGGCACGACCTGCAGCCAGCGCTGCTCGTCCTCGGTCAGGTCGAATATCTCGCCCAGCACCTGCGCCTGCTGCGCGCTGGCCGTCATCTGGCCCAGGCACAGCGCGGTGGTCCATTCCTTGGAGCGCCCCAGCTGCTGCGCCACGTCGGCCCAGCGCAGGCCCCGGGCCACCTTGGTGCTGATGATTTTTTCGGTCACGTCCATGCGGTTCATCGCGGTCACTCCTTCCCACGAGGGGATACAAAAGGGTTGCAAGGGGAGGCAGGGCCGGCCTGCCGTGCCCGCCGGCGGTGGCGCCCAGGTCCGCCCCCGTCAAATAAGAATTTGATAGCTGCATGTGCCCGCCAGCATTGGGTTTACGCCGGTTTTTATCAAATATGGATCAGGACGCCAGCGCGTGTGCTGGTGCCGGGCACAGCAGCGCCGCCGCCTCGCGCGCGGCCACGCGACCCTCGTCGGTGGGCACGACCCAGACCTCGATGCGGCTGTCGGGCGCGTGGATGGCGCAGGCGTCCTGCCCGGCCGCGCGGTTGCGCCCGCAGTCCAGGCGCAGGCCCGTCCAGGCCAGGCGCTGGCAGACGTCCTCGCGCAGCTGGGCGTCGTTCTCGCCGATGCCGCCGCTGAAGGCCAGCAAGTCCAGGCCCTGCAGGCAGGCGGTGAGCGCGCCGGTCTCACGCACCACGCGGTGCGTGAACTGGGCGATGGCGCGCTGCGCGTCCGGGCTGCCGGCGGCGGCCTCGGCGCGCAGGCGGCGCATGTCGGCCGAGATGCCCGACACGCCCAGCAGGCCCGACTGCTTGTAGAGCAGTTTTTCGATGCGGTCGTGCGTCCAGCCCTGCTCCAGCAGGTACAGCAGCACGCCCGCGTCCAGCGAGCCGCTGCGCGTGCCCATCATCAGGCCGTCGAGCGCGGAAAAGCCCATGGTGGTGGCCACGCTCGTGCCGCCCTGCGCGGCGCACAGGCTGGCGCCGTTGCCCAGGTGCGCCATGACCACGCGGCCGTTGCCGCGGATGGTCTGCTCCTGCAGCACGCCCATGATGTACTGGTAGGACAGGCCGTGAAAGCCGTAGCGGCGCACGCCCTGACCGGTCACCTCGCGCGGCAGGGCGAACGCGTAGTCCACCTCGGGCATGTGGGCGTGGAAGGCGGTGTCGAAGCAGGCGACCTGCGGCAGCTCGGGGAAGGCCGCGCGAAAGCGCCGGATGCCCTCCAGGTTGTGCGGCTGGTGCAGCGGCGCGAGCGAGTTGAAGCGCGCCAGGCGCGCCAGCACCGCGTCGTCGACCTGCACGCTGTGCGTGAACTCGCCGCCGCCGTGCACCACGCGGTGCGCCACGCAGGTGAAGGCCGGCGCGTCGGCCAGGCACTGCACCAGGGCGCGCAGAGCGTCCAGCGCTGTGGCGAAGGCCTCGCCGCCGGCCGGCACGCTCAGGGTGCGCTGGTGTTTGCGCCCCTGGTGCTGCCAGCCCATCTCGGGCGTGCCGCCGGGCTCCAGGCCCTGGATGTTGCCCGACAGGACGTGCGGCCGCACCTGCCCGCCTTCGAGCGGGTGCAGCGAGAACTTGAGCGAAGACGAGCCGGCGTTGACGGCAAGAATGGCCATGGGTGGGTACTCCTCGGGGGGTCAGCCGTGCTTCCAGGCGTTGTCGGCCTGCTTCTTGCGCTCGTGGTGCGCCGCCAGCACGGCCAGCACGGCCGAGGCCACGCGCACCATGGGGCCGTCGGCGCGGCTGGTCAGGGCGATCGGCACGCGCGCGCCCAGCACCAGGCCCGAGCCGCTGGCGCCGGCCAGGTATTCGAGCTGCTTGGCGATCATGTTGCCGCTCTCCAGGTCGGGCGCGGCCAGGATGTCGGCCTGCCCCGCCACTTCCGAGGCGATGCCCTTGATGCGCACCGCGTCCATCGAAATGGCGTTGTCGAAGGCCAGCGGGCCGTCCAGCAGGCCGCCCTGGATCTGGCCGCGGTCGGCCATCTTGCACAGGGCGGCGGCGTCCAGCGTCGAGGGGATGCTGGCAGTCACCGTCTCCACCGCCGACAGGATGGCCACCTTGGGCTGTTCGATGCCCATGATTTGCGCGAACTCGATGGCGTTCTGGATGATGTCGGCCTTCTCGGGCAGCGTCGGGCGGATGTTGATGGCCGCGTCGGTGATGATGAGCGGCTTGGCGTACAGCGGCACGTCGAAGCGGAAGATGTGCGACAGGCGCCGCCCGGTGCGCAGCAGCGGCTGGCCCAGCACGGCTTTCAGCAGCTCGTCGGTGTGCAGGCTGCCCTTCATGAGCATGTCCACCTCTCGGCGCGCGGCCAGGTCGGCGGCCATCTCGGCGGCGGCGTGGCTGTGCTCGACCGAGATGATGGCCGCGCCCTGCAGGTTGATGCCGGCCTCCTCGGCCACGCGGCGGATGCGGCCCTCGGGGCCGATCAGCACCGGCTGGATCAGGCCGTGGTTGGCCGCGTCCATGGCGCCCGACAGCGAGCCGGCGTCCACCGGGTGCACCACGGCGCAGCGCATGATGGGCAGGCCCTGCACCCGGTCCAGCAGCGCGTTGAAGCGCGCCTCGGGGTCGAACAGCTGGATCTGCGGCGCGCTGATGCGCTGCACGCGCACCTTCTGCGTGGGCGGCATCAGGTTGGCCACGCCCTTGAGCACGGTCTCGCCGTGCTGGTTGGTCACCAGGCAGTCCATCTTGACGCGCTTTTTCTCGTCATTCTTCTCGCTCACCGTGGCCAGCACCGTGAGCGTGTCGCCGATGCGCACGGGCTTGGTGAACCGCAGCTCCTGGCCCAGGTAGATGGTGCCCGGGCCGGGGAACTGCGTGCCGAACAGCGCCGAGATCAGCGCCGCGCCCAGCATGCCGTGGGCGATGACGCCGTTGAACATGGTGGCGTCGGCGTATTCCGGGTTCAGGTGCGCCGGGTTGATGTCGCCCGAGACGGCGGCAAAGGCCTGGATGTCGGCCAGCGTCACGGTGCGCAGCAGGCGCGCGCTCTGGCCCACGCTCAGCTCGTCGTAGGTGACGTTTTCCATCCACAGGGGGCTGTCGTGGTCGTGTTCGGCAGGGGTGTTCATGTCGGGGCTCGGGTTGTCTGGGGTGGGGTGGGGGCCGGCTCGCGCGGGCCGCTCAGTCCATGGCGTGGACACCGCCGTCCACGTAGATGGTCTGGCCGGTCATGCCGCTGGCCGCTTCCATGCACAGGAAGGCGCTGAGCTGGGCGATCTCGTCGAGCGTGACCAGGCGCTGCAGCGGCGCTTTGGCCTGGGCCGTGGCCATCAGGGTGTCGAAGTTGGCGATGCCCGAGCCGGCGCGCGTCAGGATCGGGCCGGGCGAGACGGCGTGCACGCGGATGTTCTTCGGGCCCAGCTCCATGGCCATGTAGCGCACCATGGATTCGAGCGCCGCCTTCACCGGCCCCATCAGGCCGTAGTTGGGCACGGCCTCGCCCGAGCCCAGGTAGGTCATGGACAGCATGCTGCCGCCTTGCGGCATGTGCGGCACGCACAGACGCGCCAGCTCGGCAAAGCTGTGGCAGGAGATGCTCATGGCGCGGCCAAAGCCCTCGCGCGAGCTGTCCACCACGTCGCCGTGCAGGTCCTGCAGGGGCGCCCAGGCGATGGAGTGGATGACGAAGTCGAGCTGGCCGAACTTGTCCACGGCGTGCTGCACCGTGGCCTGCAGCTGGCCCTCGGCCTCGACGTCGCAGTGCACCAGGTCGATGCCCAGCGGCGCGGTGTGCGGCTCGACGAAGCGGCGCGCTTTTTCGTTCAGGCACGAGGCCACCACCTCGGCGCCCAGCTGGCGCGCCAGGCGCGCGCAGCCGAAGGCGATGCTGCTGTCGTTGGCGATGCCGAGGATCAGGCCTTTTTTGCCGGCCAGGCTGAACAGGGAAGAGGTCATGGAAGAAGAAAGAAAGAAAACGAACGAAGCGGAACGCCCGGGCTGCCGCCCGGGGTGAAAGAAGGAGGGAACGTCAGGCGTCGATGCCGTCGAACAGCGGGCGCAGGTTCAGGCCCGGCGCCTCCGCGCCAAAGCCCTTGACCAGCAGCCGGTCGGTGGCGGTGAGCAGGATGTCGCGCGCCGCGGGCGCGCCCACCTGGTCGCTGCGCGCCATGCGTTGCACCACGCTGTAGCGTATGACCAGCAGGCCGCGCAGCTCCTCGCGCATGCGCCCCTGGCGGCTCTGGCGCTGCTTCTGGCAGTCGGCGTCGCACTCCAGCGCCGCCTGGATGTCGGCCGACGTGCGCAGCGGCAGGTCCAGCGCCCGGCCGAGAAAGGCGATGCGCGCGCCCACCGCCTCCATGTGCGTGACCATGCGGTCCAGCCGCAGGGCGATGGCGTCGTTCCTGGGGGCGGCGACTTCAGTCGGCATAGCGCGTCATCACGTAGGTGCCAGGGGCGTCGCACAGGGCCTGCGCGGCGGGGATGGGCTTGGCCGGCACGGGCTTGCCCGAGCGCTCGCTGATCCAGGCGTGCATGGCCTCCCACCACGAGCCGGGCAGCACCGGGGTCTGGGCCTTCCACTCGTCGGGGTCGATCCAGCCGGTGTTGTCCTCGACGCTGGCCACCTGGTAGCTGCGCCGCGGCCGGCCGGGCTCGCTGACGATGCCGGCGTTGTGTCCGCCCTCGGCCAACACGAAGGTCACGTGCGTGTCGGTCTGCAGGTGGATCTTGTAGACCGACTTCCAGGGCGAGACGTGGTCACGCGTGGTGGCCACGACCATCATGGGCACGTTGATGTCCATCAGCGCCACGGTGGAGCCGGCAAAGCGGTACTGGCCCGAGGCCAGCGCGTTGTTCAGGAACAGCGCCGTGAGGTATTCGGAATGCATGCGCGCGGGCAGGCGCGTGGTGTCGGCGTTCCAGCTCATCAGGTCGAAGCTGGCGTCGTCCTCGCCCAGCAGGTAGCGGCGCGTGTTGCGCGACCACACCAGGCTGCGCGAGGCGAGGAACTGGAACGAGCCGCCCATCTGCTTGCCCGACAGGTAGCCGCGCTCGTTCATGGCCTGGCGCAGCGTGGCCAGCTGCGCCTCGTCGATGAACACGCCCAGCTCGCCCGGCTCGGAGAAGTCCGTCTGCGCCGCCAGCAGGATGACCGAGGCGAGTTCCGGCATGTCGGCCGGGATCAGTGCCTCCTCCTTGGCCGTGCGCTGGCCCTTTTTGCGCCGCGCGATGCGGCCCAGGGCGGCGGCGGCGATCGCCAGGAAGGTGCCGCCCAGGCAGTAGCCCACGGTGTGCAGGCGCTCGGCGCCGCTGCTCGCCTTGGCCGCGGCCATGGCGGCCAGCACGCCGGTGCTCAGGTAGTCCTGCATCTTCAGGTCGCGGTCCTCGGCATCGGGGTTGCGCCAGGAGACGATGAACACCGTGTGGCCCTGGTCCACCAGGTACTTGACCATGGAGTTGTGCGGCGACAGGTCCAGGATGTAGTACTTCATGATGCACGAGGGCACGATGAGCACCGGCTCCGGGTGCACCTTGGCGGTGCTCGGGCTGTAGCGGATCAGCTCGATCAGGTGGTTGCGGAACACCACCTTGCCGGGCGTGGCCGCCACCCGCTCGCCCACCGCGTATTCCAGCGGCTCGAGCTGCTCGCCCGGGGTGCCCGGGTGCGCGCCGAGCTGCTCGCGCATGTCCTGCAAATACAGCTGCAGGCCTTCCTGCAGCGAGCGGCCCTGGGTCTCGCGCGCGGCGCGCAGCGCCTCGGGGTTGGTGGCCAGCCAGTTGGACGGCGACAGCGCATCGAGCGCCTGGCCCGTGAAGAAGTTGACCATGTGCTGGTGGTGGCGCGACACGCCATCCTCCTGCTGCGCGGCCTCGCGCCACCAGGCGTCCATCGCCTTGTAGCCTTCCTTCATGGCGTTGAAGGGCCACTGGCTCCAGCCGGCGTCGGCAAAGCGCGCGTCCTTGTCGGCAGGGGCGTCGCCCGCGGCCGGGGCGCCCAGGTTGCGCCAGGCCTGCAGCGACAGCTCCGCCGCCCGCTGCGCCAGCACGCTCTGGCGGCCGGGCGAGGCCAGCAGGTGCAGGGCCCAGTCGGCGTGGGCCAGGGCCAGGGCCACGGGCGACAGGCCACTGAAGGCGCGCGCCATCTGGCCGTGCACGGAGGCATCGAGCACCCGCGCTGCCTGGCGCTGGGCGTCACGGGGAGAAGTGAGCTCGGAGGAGTGATTCATGGGCAGAGGTTAGGCGACAAATGGATACAACCGAGGGAGATTCTGCCCGGCTCCCGCGGGGTCACTCTTGACCAGAGTCAATGTTGACCGGTTCCATCGCGGCCCACCGGAGCGCATGCCGCGCATCCGGGACGCCGGCCCAGGCATGCCCGCACGCGCCGCTGCCGCGCCGCACCCGGCCAGGGCGCGCCGGCCCCGGCCGGGCACGGGCTAATGAATTTTTGATAGCACACTCTCTTTGCCCGGCGCCGTGAAACGGCTTTTTCATCCCGATTCAGGCCAGCGCCGCCTGGCGGATCAGGTCCACCGCGCGCTCGGCAATCATGACCGTGGGCGCGTTGGTGTTGCCGCTGACGATGCGGGGCATGACGGACGCGTCCACCACGCGCAGGCCCCGGGTGCCGTGCACGCGCAGCTGGTCATCGACCACGTCGCGCGCGCCCGGGCCCATGCGGCACGAGCCCACCGGGTGGTAGATGGTGTCGGCGTGCTGGCGGATGAACTGCGCCACCTCGGTGTCGCTGCGCGCCTGCGCGCTGCCGGGCAGCTCGCGCGCGCCGTGGCGTGCCAGGGGCGGCTGCTCCAGCACGCGGCGCGTCAGGTGCACGCCGCGCACCAGGCGCGCCAGGTCCTCCTCCTCGGCCAGGAAGGCCGGGTCCACCAGCGGCGGCGCCAGCGGGTCGGCGCTGGCCAGGCGCACGCTGCCGCGGCTTGCCGGCTGCAGCAGGCAGACGTGGCATGAGTAGCCATGGCCCCAGCTGCTCGTGCGTCCGTGGTTGACCAGCTTGCCGACCACGAAGTGCAGCTGCAGGTCGGGCTCGGGCAGCTCGGGGCTGCTCCTGAGAAAGCCCCCCGCCTCGGCGAAGTTGGTGGTCAGCGGCCCGGTGCGGTGGCTGCGCCATTCGTGCAGTGCCTTGAGCAGCCGCCAGCCCCCGCCCAGCGACAGGCCGAACGACTCGGCCAGCCTGGGCGCATCCAGCACCAGCACCACATCCGGATGGTCGTGCAGCTGCTCGCCCACGCCGGGCAGGTCGTGCACCACGGCGATGCCCAGGCGCTGCAGCTCCTCGCCCGGCCCCACGCCCGACAGCAGCAGCAACTGCGGCGACAGCAGCGCCCCGGCGCTCAGCAGCACCTCGCGCGCGGCGCGCGCCACGTGGCGCTGGCCGCCCTGCAGGTATTCGACGCCGACGGCGCGCCGGTCCTCGGCAAAGACGATGCGCGTGGCGTGCGCCCCGGTCACCACGTGCAGGTTGGGCCGCGACAGGTGTGGGGTGAGGTAGGCCTTGGCCACGCTGTGGCGCTCGCCCCGGCGGTGCGTGACCTGGTACAGCCCCACGCCTTCGAGGCGCTCGCCGTTGAAGTCGCGGTTGTGCGTGTGGCCGGCCTGCACGCCGGCCTCGACGAAGTCGCGGCTGATGCGGTGCGGCGAGCGCAGGTCGGCCACGTTCAAGGGCCCGCCCGTGGCGTGCCAGGGGTCGGCGCCGCGCTCGTTGTGCTCGGCGCGCAGGAAGTAGGGCAGCACGTCCTGCCAGCCCCAGCCGGCGTTGCCCTGGGCGCGCCAGTGCTCGTAGTCGCTGGGCAAGCCGCGGGCATAGATCATGGCGTTGACCGAGCTGGAGCCGCCCAGCACCTTGCCACGCGGCTGGTAACCCCGGCGCCCGCCCAGCCCCGCCTGCGGCGTGGTGCTGATGCGCCAGTTGTGCGCGCCGGTGGCCGCCATCGCGGCCAAGCCGCCGGGGCAGTGGATGAGGGCACTGGTGTCGGGCCCGCCCGCCTCCAGCAGGCACACGCGCACTCGCGGGTCTTCGCTCAGGCGCCCCGCCAGCACGCAGCCGGCCGAGCCCCCGCCAATCACGATGTAGTCGTACATGCCTGCCCCTGTCTCCCCGGTTGCCGGCCCGCTCGGCGATTGCCGATACGATCGCGGGTGGTTCGCGGCGCTGCGCCGCCTGTCGTTTTACTTGTGCAAAGGATTCTTTATATGACGATTTCGACCGTGGGCATCATCGGCGCCGGCACCATGGGCAACGGCATCGCGCAGGCCTGCGCGGTGGCCGGCATCGACGTGGTGATGGTGGACATCTCCGACGCCGCCGTGCAAAAGGGCATCGCCACGGTGTCGGGCAGCCTGGAGCGCCTGCTCAAGAAGGACAAGATCACCGCCGAGGGCCGGGACGCGGCGCTGGCGCGCATCAAGGGCTCGACCAGCTACGACGACCTGAAGGGTGCGCAGATCGTGATCGAGGCCGCCACCGAGAACTACGAGCTCAAGCTCAAGATCTTGAAGCAGATCGACGCGCTGGTTGGCCCCGAGGTCATCGTCGCCTCCAACACCTCCTCGATTTCCATCACCAAGCTGGCCGCCGCCACCTCGCGCGCCGACAAGTTCATCGGCATGCACTTCTTCAACCCCGTGCCGATGATGGCGCTGGTGGAGCTGATCCGCGGCCTGCAGACCTCCGACGCCACGCACGACGCGGTCAAGGAGCTGGCCGAGCGCCTGGGCAAGACGCCCATCACGGTCAAGAACGCGCCGGGCTTCGTCGTCAACCGCATCCTGGTGCCCATGATCAACGAGGCCTTCTTCGTGCTGGCCGAGGGCTTGGCCACGCCCGAGGACATCGACGCCGGCATGAAGCTGGGGTGCAACCAGCCCATCGGCCCGCTGGCCCTGGCCGACATGATCGGCCTGGACGTGTGCCTGGCCGTGATGGAGGTGTACCTGACCGAGTTCGGCGACAGCAAGTACCGCCCCTGCCCGCTGCTCAAGGAATACGTGGCCGCCGGCCGCCTGGGCCGCAAGACCGGCCGCGGTGTGTACAGCTATTGATCGCCTCAAAAGAATAGCTGCATCACCTTGCCCAGCAAGGGGATGAAGGTAAAAACACTATGAAAAGGGACGCAGCCGCGTCCCTTTTTTCGTGCGCCCGGATGCGCGTTTTCCCTAGGCCCGGGTGCAAGGCAGGGCTCAGCTTGCGCTGCCATGATGCGCCCCTTGCGCCGCCCCGAACCCCGGTTTTCCCCATGAAGCTCGCCCTGCTGTCCGACATCCACGCCAACCTGCCCGCCTTCGACGCCTGCCTGGCCCACGCCCGCGCGCAGGGCGCCGGGCAGTTCGCGCTGCTGGGCGACCTGGTGGGCTATGGCGCCGACCCAGGCCCGGTGCTCGAACGCGCCATGGCCTTGGTGGCCGAGGGCGCGCTGGCCGTGCGCGGCAACCACGACGAGGTCAGCCTGAACCCGCCCGCCACCGCCAGCAACCTGGGCGAGCAGAGCGCGCAGTGGACCGCACCCCGCCTGACCGAGCCGCAACGGGCCTTTCTCGCCAGCCTGCCGCTCACGGCGCGCGCCGGCCCGGACGCGCTGTTGGTGCACGCCAGCGCCGACGCGCCCGAGCGCTGGCACTACGTGACCGACGGCGCCGCCGCCGAGCGCAGCATGGCCGCGGCCACGCAGCTCGACCCGGCTATCCGCTATGTCTTCAGCGGCCACGTGCACGAGCAGGCGCTGTACTTCCTCACGCCCACCGCCAAGCTGATGCGTTTTTCGCCCAAGCCCGGCGTGCCCGTGCCGGTGCCGCCACACCGCCAGTGGCTGGCCCTGGCGGGCTCGTGCGGCCAGCCGCGCGACGGCGACGCACGCGCCATGTACGCGCTGTTCGATGCCCAGGCCGCCACCCTCACCTTCCACCGCGTGCCCTACGACCACCTGGCAGCGGCCGCGGCCGTGCGCGCCTCGGGCCTGCCGGCCTTCTTTGCGGAGCGGCTGGAGAAAGGGCGCTGAGGGCCCGGCCGCGCCAGAGGCACCGCCATCGGTCCAGGGCCTGCCCGCCAGGGCCTGCCGGGGCCGGGCTGCCCCGGGATGTGCGCACGGGCAAGCTTGGTGTAACCAGACGCATCTATGCTGGCTGCCGCCCCAACGACCGGCCCTACCCCGCCATGAAACTGCTCGCCCCCGGCACCGAAATCGACGGCTTCATCGTGCACGAGTGCATCCACTCGGGCGGCATGGCCCACATCTACCACGTGGGGTATGCCCACAGCGCGCGCGATCCGGGCTTTCCGATGGCCATGAAGATCCCGCGCATGACGGTGCGCGACGGGGCAGAGAACATCGTCAGCTTCGAGGTCGAGCTGACCATCCTGCCCACGCTCTCGGGCTCGCACGTGCCGCACTTCGTCGCCGCCGGCGACCTGCTGCGCCTGCCCTACCTGGTCATGGAGTATGTGGAAGGCCGCACGCTGCAGCACTGGCTGGACGAGCACCCGGCACGCGACCACGCGGCGCGCTCGCCCGAGGCGATCGCGCGCATCGGCGCGGCCCTGGCGATCGCCGCGCACAGCCTGCACGAGCAGGACGTCTGCCACCTGGACTTGAAGCCCGCCAACGTGCTGCTGCGCGGGGACGGCAGCGCCGTGCTGCTGGACTTCGGCCTGTCCTGCCACGCGCACTACCCCGACCTGCTGGCCGAGGAACTCAGGAAGGCCGTCGGCTCGCCCGCCTGGATCGCGCCCGAGCAGGTGGTGGGCGTGCGCGGCGACTTGCGCAGCGACATCTTCGCCATCGGCGTCATGCTCTACGAGATGGCCACGGGCGAGCTGCCCTTTGGCGCGCCGGCCACCAGCGGCGGCATGCGCCAGCGCCTGTGGATGACGCCCGCGCCGCCGCGCGAGCACCGCCCCGATCTGCCCGAGTGGCTGCAGGAGGTCATCCTGCGCTGCCTGGAGCCGGTGGCGGCCGAGCGCTATCCGTCGGCCGCGCACTTGGCCTTCGACCTGGCCAACCCCGAGCAGGTGGCCATCACCGAGCGCGGCCGGCGCACGCGTGGGCCCGGCCTGCGCCAGCACCTCAAGCGCTGGATTCGCGCGGCCGGCATGCACTATGAGCCCAGCCCCCTGCCGCACGACCAGATCGAGCAGGCACCCATCGTCATGGTGGCCGTGCCGCACGAGGACGTGAGCGACGCGACGCTGTATTCGCTGCGGGAAGCCGTGGCCCGCTCGCTGGGCATACGCCCCGGCGCGCGGCTGGCCTGCGTCACCGTGATCTCGCCGTCGGCGGCCAGCAATTCGGACACCGAGCGCAGCGAGACGGCCCTGCGCCGCCTGCACCTGGCGCGCATCAAGCAATGGGCCCAGCCCCTGCCGCTGGCCGGCCACAGCGTGAGCTACCACGTGCTGGAGTCGGGCGACGTGGCGCAAGCCCTTCTGCGCTACGCCGAGGGCAACCGCGTGGGCCTCCTGATCCTGGGCGCGGCCACGCACGGGCTGCAGCTGCAGCGCTTCGTGGACACGGTGCCCATCCGCGTGGCGCGCGACGCGCCGTGCACGGTCATCCTGGTCAAGCAGCAGCTGCCGTTCGATGTGCTGGGCAGCGGCGTGCATGGCGACAATGCCGTGCATGACTCCGCCCTTGCCTCCGACTGACGGCCCGGCCGCCACGCCCTCCCCCTCCTCCTCCCACCCCTACGCCCTTCTCACCCCCGACGTGGTGCTTGATGCCCTGGCCAGCGTCGGCCTGCATGGCGATGGCCGGCTGCTGGCGCTCTCGTCGTACGAGAACCGCGTCTATCAGGTGGTGCTCGAAGACGGCAGCCGGGTGGTGGCCAAGTTCTACCGCCCCGGGCGCTGGAGTGCCGCGCAGATCCTGGAGGAGCACGCCTTCGCCCTGGAGCTCGCGCGCGCCGAAGTGCCGGTGGTGGCGCCTCTGGAGCTGGCGGGCAGCAGCGTGCATGAACATGCGGGTTTTCAATTCTCCGTCAGTCCCTGGCGCGGCGGGCGCCAGCCGGAGCTGGACGATTTCGAGACGCTGGAATGGATCGGCCGCTTCGTGGCGCGGCTGCACAACGTGGGCGCGGCGCGGCCATTCGCGCACCGGCCGGCGCTGGATGCACGCAGCTTCGGCCACGAGCCGCGCGACTGGCTGCTGGCGCACGACGCCATCGCCCCCGAGCACGCGCCCGCCTGGCGCGAGGCCTGCGACGAGGCGCTGAAATTGATAGCTGAAGACCATTACCCGTCAAGGGCTGAGGGCGGATTTTCCTTGCAATCCGCGACCCTGCTGCGGCTGCACGGCGACTGTCACCCAGGCAACATCCTGTGGACGCCGGCGGACGCGCCCGCAGGTGGCGGGCCGCACTTCGTCGATCTGGACGATGCACGCATGGGCCCGGCAGTGCAGGACCTGTGGATGCTGCTGTCGGGCGACCGGCGCCAGCGCACGCAGCAGCTGTCGGCGCTGCTCGATGGCTATGAACAGCTGCGCGAGTTCGATCGGCGCGAGCTGCGCCTGATCGAGCCGCTGCGCACGCTGCGGCTGATCCACTACAGCGCCTGGCTGGCGCGGCGCTTTGCCGCGGGCGATCCGATCTTTGCGATCAACTTTCCCTGGTTTGGCACCAGTGACTACTGGCGCGGGCAGGTGGGCGTGCTGCGCGGGCAGATCGAGGCGATGGGAGAAGAGCCGCTGCAGGTGTGAAGCCACTCGCTCCTTCCCCCTCTGGGGGAAGGCGGGGATGGGGGCCGGCGGGTTCTGGCACACGGCGTGCCGGCGCGGCTGCCGCTGGTCCCCACCCCAGCCCTCCCCCAGAGGGGGAGGGAGCGAGAGCGATCCCAACCCTCCCCTTGCAGGGGGAGGGAGCGGAAGGGGCGCTTGCGGACCGCTCGATCAGGCCAGCAGCGCATTCACCCGCCGCACATAGGCGGCCGGGTCTTCCGGCAGACCGCCCTCGGCCAGCAGGGCCTGGTCGAACAGGATGTGCGCCAGGTCGTGAAAGTGCACGCTGCCGTCGAGTTTCTTGACCAGCGGATGCTCGGGGTTGACCTCCAGCACCGGCTTGGACTCGGGTGCGCTCTGGCCGGCTTGTTTGAGCAGGCGCGCCAGCTGCGTGCTCATGCCGTGCTCCTGCACGACCAGACACGCGGGCGAGTCGACCAGGCGCGTGGTGGCGCGCACGTCCTCGGCCTTGTCTTTCAGGGCCTCTTTCAGCTTGGCCAGCATGGGTTTGAAGGACTCGGCGGCCTCCTCGGCGGCCTTCTTTTCCTCCTCGTCCTGCAGCGTGCCCAGGTCCACCGCGCCCTTGGCGACCGACTGCAGCGGCGTGCCGTCGAAGTCGTGCAGGTAGCCCAGTGCCCACTCATCGACCCGGTCGGTCATGAGCAGCACCTCGATGCCCTTTTTCTTGAAGATTTCCAGCTGCGGGCTGTTCTTGGCGGCGGCCAGGGTATCGGCGGTGATGTAGTAGATCGCCTCCTGCCCGTCCTTCATGCGCGCCTTGTATTGGGCCAGGCTGACGCTCACGGCATCGCTCGTGGTGGAGGCAAAGCGCAAGAGCTTGGCGATGCGCTCGCGGTTGGCGAAGTCCTTGCCCAGGCCCTCCTTGAGCACCGCGCCGAACTCGGCCCAGAACTGGCTGTACTTGCCCTCCTTGGCCTTGTCCTCGTCGCTGACCACGTCCTGCACCTCGGCATCGGCATCGCCAGCTTCGTGCCTGTCGTGGCGCGCCAGGTCTTCCAGCATGGACAGCACGCGCTTGACCGAGCCGTCCCGGATCAGGCGCACGTCGCGCGACTCCTGCAGCAGCTCGCGGCTGACGTTGAGCGGCAGGTCGCTCGAATCGATCACGCCGCGGACGAAGCGCAGGTAGCTGGGCATCAGGCTTTCCGCGTCGTCCATGATGAAGACGCGCTTGACGTACAGCTTCACGCCGGCGGCCTTGTCGCGGTTCCACAGGTCCAGCGGGGCCTTGGCCGGGATGTACAAGAGCTGCGTGTACTCGGTGTTGCCCTCGACCCGGTTGTGGCTCCAGGCCAGCGGGTTCTCGTGGTCGTGGGAAATCGTCTTGTAGAAGTCCTGGTACTGCTCGTCGGTGATGTCTTTTTTCGGGCGCGTCCACAGGGCGCTGGCCTTGTTCACGGTCTCCCACTCGCCGGTCTTGACCATCTCGCCAGGTTCGCCTTCCTTGTCCGACTCCTTCCATTCCTCCTTTTCCATCAGGATGGGCAGGCTGATGTGGTCGGAATACTTGGCGATGACCTGCTTGAGCTTCCAGGCGTTCAGGAACTCGTCGGCGTCCTCCCGCAGATGCAGGATGACGCTGGTGCCGCGCTGGCCGCGCTCGATCTGCTCGACTTCGAAGTCGCCGGCGCCGGCGCTCATCCAGCGCACGCCCTCGGCAGTCGGCAGGCCGGCGCGGCGACTCTCCACCGTGATGCGGTCGGCGACGATGAAGCCCGAATAGAAGCCCACGCCAAACTGGCCGATCAGCTGGCCCTGCTCGGTGGCGCTGGCCTTCTGGTCGCCGGACAGGCGGCTCATGAAGTCCTTGGTGCCGCTCTTGGCAATGGTGCCCAAATGCTCGATGGCCTCTTGCTGGCTCATGCCGATGCCGTTGTCGGCAATGGTGAGGGTGCGCGCGGCCTTGTCGAAGGACACGCGCACTTCCAGATTCGGCTGGTCCTCGTACAGGCCGGGCTGGTTCAGCGCCTCGAAGCGCAGCTTGTCGCAGGCGTCGGAGGCGTTGGAGATCAGCTCGCGCAGAAAGATCTCCTTGTTGGAGTAGAGCGAGTGCGTGACCAGGTGCAGCAGTTGGGCGACTTCGGCCTGGAAGGAGTGCTGTTGTTTGGTTTGGCTCATACGTGCGTCGTTGGTGAGAAGAAAAACGGCAAAAGAGGCGTCTGCGCTCCCTCTCCCCCGCGGTGGAGAGGGCTGGGGTGAGGGGGCGGTTCCAGGCGCAGTGTCCGCACCCATCACCCTCACCCCAACCCTCTCCCGCATGCGGGAGAGGGAGAAAAGACCAGCGCCCGGCGTACAGCGAAGCCATGTGGGGGCGCACCGGGTGGCTTCAAGGGGCGGGCACGTGCGGCACACTCTGCCGCATGACGACACCCCACAGCAACTGCACTGAACGCACCGAGCGCGCCCTGGCCGCCATCGAGGCCGCCGGCGACGAAGGCCGGCGGATTTTCACCCGCGTCCATGCCGCATCGGCCCTCGCTGCGGCGCGCGCTGCCGACGAGCGCGCGGCGCAGGGCATCAGCCTGGGGCCGCTCGATGGCCGCATCGTCTCGATCAAGGATTTGTTCGATGTCGCGGGCGAGGCCACCACGGCAGGCTCCGCCGTCCTGAAAGATGCCCCGCCTGCCCGGCAGGACGCCGCCGTGGTGCAGCGCCTGCGCGCGGCGGGCTGCGTGCTCATCGGCAAGACCAACATGACCGAGTTCGCCTTCTCGGGCATTGGCATCAATCCGCACTGGGGCACGCCCGGCAATGCGCACGATGCGGCGCGCATCCCGGGCGGCTCGTCGAGCGGCGCGGGGGTGAGCGTGGTGCGCGGCATGGCCGAAATCGCCATTGGCACGGATACGGGCGGCTCCATCCGCATCCCGGCCGCGCTGGCCGGCATTGCCGGCTTCAAGCCGACGCAGGCGCGCGTGCCCAGGGACGGCGCCCTGCCGCTGTCGTACACACTGGACACCATAGGCCCGCTGGCCGCCAGCGCCCTGGACTGCGCGCGCGCTGACGCCGTGCTTTCGGGCAGCGTCTGGCAGCCGCTGCCTGAGCGCCAGGTCGCCGGCCTGCGCGTGGGCGTGCCGCGCGGCTGGCTGCTGTCGGATGCGGAGGATGCCGTGCTGGCCGCCTTCGAGCAGGCGCTGGCACGGCTGGCGCAGGCCGGCGCGCGCGTGCAGGACCTGCAGCTCGACGACTGGCTGATGGCCCCGGCGCGGGTGCAGCAGGGCGGCTCGCTGGCGTCCGCCGAGGCCGCGCACATCCACCGCGAGCTGCTCGAGCGCGCGCCCGGGCAGCTCGACCCGCGCGTGCTGGCGCGCATCCAGCCCGGCCGCAGCGTTCCGGCGCCGCACTATGTCGGCGTGTTGCAGGAGCGCGCCCGGCTGCAGCGCGGGTTCGACGCCGAGCTGCTGAACGTGGACCTGCTGGCCCTGCCCACCGTGCCCATCGTGCCCCCGCGCATCGACGCGCTCGAGGCGGATGACGCCGCCTTCATGCGCGCCAACGCGCTGGTGCTGCGCAACCCGTCGGTCTTCAATTTCTACGACCTGCCGGCGCTGTCGCTGCCGGCGGGGCGCGCTGCAGGACTGCCGTTTGGCCTGATGCTGGTCGCACCGCGCGGGCGCGACCGCGAGTTGCTGGCGCTGGGCGCAGCCATCGAACGGCTGGGCTGAGGACGGAGCGCCCCGGCCGCCGCGGCCGGTTCAGGACATGGCCGGCGCGCTCGGCCGGGGCCCGTCGGGCAGGGGGATGAATTCCTGGTCGTCGGCGTCGGGCAGCTTCATGCGGCCGGCCTCCCAGTCGGCGGCGGCCTGGGCCAGCCGCTCCTTGGATGAGGAGACGAAGTTCCAGTAGATGAAGCGCTCACCGACCGGCTCGCCGCCCAGCACCATGACGCTGGCCGGCTCGAGCGCACGCAGCCTGCAGGCGTCGGCGCCCAGCACCAGCATGCGCCCGGCGCCGTAGCGCTGGCCGCCGACCTCGACCGCGCCAGTGGCCACATACAGCGCGCGCTCGGCGTGGCCACCCGGGATCTCGGCCGTGGCGCCGGCCTGCAGGTCCAGGTGCGCATAGAACAGCGGCGAATGCGTAGCCGCCCCCGCCGCGAGGCCATAGGCGCTGCCGGCGATCAGGCGGCCTTGCACGCCGCCCTCGCTCCAGTGCGGCAGATCGCTGCCCTCGTGGTGCGAAAACGATGGTTCGGCTTCCTCGAACTCCTTGGGCAGCGCCACCCAGGCCTGGATGCCGTGCAGGTGGTCGCCCACGGCGCGGGCGCGCTCGAAGCGCTCGCTGTGCGTCACGCCGCTGCCGGCGGTCATCCAGTTGACTTCGCGCGGGCGGATGGCCTGCTGGTAGCCGATGCTGTCGCGGTGCATCATCTCGCCGGCGAACAGATAGGTCACGGTGGACAGGCCGATATGCGGGTGCGGGCGCACGTCCACGCTGCGGTCCACGCCGGCGGCCAGCTCGAGCGGCCCCATGTGGTCGAAAAAGATGAACGGCCCGACCATGCGCCGCCTGGCAAAGGGCAGCACGCGCCCGACCTCGAAGCCGCCGCCTAGGCTGCGCCGGCGCTGCTCGATCACCATATCCACCATGCCCATGTCGTCTCTCCCCGTGCTGTCCAGTGTCGGTCACGCATCTTGACGCGGACCGCCCCCGGCCCGCGTCAGGCGGAGGCGCTTGGCCCCCTCGTCAGGCTGCGGCCGGGTGCGTGAAGCGACCGCTGTTGAAGTCCTCGATGGCCTGGCGGATCTCGGCCTGGCTGTTCATCACGAAGGGGCCATAGCCGACGATGGGCTCGTCGATGGGCTCACCGGTCAGCACCAGCAGCCTGGACGCGCCGTCGGCGCGGATCGCCACGTCGCCGCCATCGCGGCTGAGCAGCACCATCTCCGCCTCGCCCGCGCCCTGCGTGCCGCCCACGGTCACATGGCCGGTCAGCACGACGACCATGCTGGTGTGCCCTTCGGGCAGGGCCAGCGTCAGGTCGGCATCGGCCTGCAGGCTCAGGTCCCAGACGTTGACGGGGGTGAACGTCCTGGCCGGGCCGCGCGTGCCGCGATGCTCGCCCGCGATGACCCGCACCGTGCCGGCGCCGCCCGGCAGATCGACCACCGGAATGTCCGCGGACGCGATGCCCTGGTAGCCCGCCGGTGCGCCCTTGTCCCGGGCCGGCAGGTTGACCCACAGCTGGATCATGCGAAACGGCCCGCCCGCTGCGGCAAAGGCCGGCGAATGGTATTCCTCGTGCACGATGCCGCCGGCGGCCGTCATCCACTGCACGTCGCCCGGGCCGATCACGCCGCCGTGGCCGGCGCTGTCGCGGTGCTCGACCTCGCCGTCATAGACGAGTGTGACCGTCTCGAAGCCCCGGTGCGGGTGCTGGCCCACGCCGCGCCGCGCGCGGGTCGGCTCGAAGGTGTGCGGGCCGGCATAGTCCAGCAGCAGGAACGGGCTGATGCGCGAACCCATGTCGTGGTAGGAAAACAGCGAGCGCACCGGAAACCCGTCGCCCACCCAGTGGCCGCGCTCGTTGCCGAAACGGCCCAGAACCCTCTTGCCCATCGTCCTTCTCCTGAAAGCAAAAAATCCGTCAACCATGAAGATAAGGACGGGACGACGACATGGGAATACGGCAATTTTCCGACTCTGTGTCCTGTCAACAGGACAATTCGCCAGCCACGTGACGCTGGAGGCGCAATACCCCGTCCGGAAAGACGACAGCGGCACCGGGCTTCGTATGATGGCCCCGCAGCGGCTGCCCCAACCCCCACCCGAAAGATCACGCCCCATGGACGACCTTGTCAGACAGGCCATGGCCAGATGGCCGAATGTCCCGCACTGCAGCGGCTGGCTGGGGCTGGACGCGCGCGGGCGGTGGTGGCTGCGCGATGAGATTGCGCAGGCGCGGGGGGCATTCACCAGCGGCGTGCCCGGTGCCCGCGGCAGCCTGCTGGAGCACGATGGCCTGGTTGCCTTCATCGGGCGCAACTACGACGTTGACGCGCACGGGCAGTGGTTCTTCCAGAACGGGCCGCAGCGCGCCTTTGTCGAACTGGAAGCCACGCCCTGGGTGTGGCGCCTGCATGACGACGGCCGCGTGCTCGCGCACACCGGCCGCAGCGCGCAGCCGCTCGAACTGTGGCTCGACGAAGAGGGCCGGGCCTATCTGCTGACCGAGCTGGGCTTGGGCCTGGTGCACAGCCAGGACATGGGCCTGGTGGCGCAGGCCGTCGAGGAGGGGGGCTGGGTGCCCGGGACGATCGCGGCCGCAGCGATGCCCGGGCGCTTCGGCTTCGTCACCAGCCCGCAGCAGCGCGCCGCCGGGGCGCGCGACCCGGCCTGAGCGCCTGCCGGCGGGTCAGAACCGTTCGCCCGGCGCCAGATAGCGCCACTGCCCCACCGGCAGCTGCCCCAGCTGCACGCGGCCGATGCGGATGCGCTTCAGGCCCACCACCTTCAGGCCCACCTGCTCGCACATGCGGCGGATCTGGCGCTTCTTGCCCTCGATGAGCACGAAGCGCAGCTGCTCGGTGTTCTGCCACTCGACCTGGGCGGGTTTCAGGGGCTGCCCGTCCAGGGCCAGGCCATGGCGCAGCAGGGCGAGCTTGTCGGCCGGAAACGCCGCGCGCACGTCCTGCACCACGTCGCCGTACTGCACGCGCACCAGGTATTCCTTGTCGATGGTGGACTGATCGCCGATCAGCTGGCGCGCCACGCGCCCGTCCTGCGTCAGCACGAGCAGGCCCACCGAATCGATGTCCAGCCGCCCGCAGGGCGCCAGGCCACGCAACTGCGCCGGCGAAAAGCGCGTGCGGCTGGCGTCGCCCGCCCAGTGCGTGCGCGGGCTGATCAGCGCCACGGCCGGCGTGTGGCCGTCCTCCGCCTGGCCGCTAACGTAGCCCATGGGCTTGTGCAGCACGATGGTTACCTGCTCGCGCTGGTGGCCCTGGGCGGCGCGGTCCACGTCGATGCGCGATTGCGGGCCGACCTGCTGGCCCATCTCGGCCACGCGGCCATCCACGCGCACCCAGCCGCGCGCGATCCACTCGTCGGCCTCGCGGCGCGAGCACAGGCCCAGCTCGGCCATGCGCT
>NZ_DAMCAM010000051.1:0-20186 GCF_032059615.1 Melaminivora sp.
GCATCACCTCCATCGGCGTGCTCAACGGCATCGTGGGCGAGGCGGCGCTGGCCAAACCGCTGGGCGACTGGCTGATCGAGTCGGGGGTGGAGGCGCAGACGGCGGGCTACGTCGCCACCGGCCTGGTGGTGGTCCTGATCACCTATTTTTCCATCGTCGTGGGCGAGCTGGTGCCCAAGCGGCTGGGGCAGAGCTACCCGGAGACGCTGGCGCGGCTGGTGGCGCGGCCCATCAACTGGCTGGCGATCGCCACCAAACCCTTTGTGCGCCTGCTGTCGGCCTCCACCCAGGCGCTGCTGCGCCTGCTGGGTGTCAAGGAAAGCGGCAGCACCGTGACCGAGGACGAGATCCACGCCATGCTGGCCGAGGGCACCAGCGCCGGGGTCATCGAATCGCACGAGCACCTGATGGTGCGCAACGTCTTTCGCCTGGACGACCGCCAGATCGGCTCGCTCATGGTGCCGCGCGCCGACGTGGTGTTCCTGGACGTGGCGGCGCCCTTCGAGGACAACCTGGCGTGCATCGAAGAGTCCGGGCACGCGCGCTTTCCGGTGGTGCGTGGCGGCATGGAGAACATCCTGGGCGTGCTTAACGCACGCCAGTGGCTCTCGCGCGTGCTGCGCGAGGAGGGCGCGCGCGAACTGGCCAACGTGCCCCTGCAGACAGCGCTGTACGTACCCGAGACCATCAACGGCATGGAGCTGCTGGACAACTTTCGCCAGTCGGACGTGCAGATGGCCTTCGTCATCGACGAGTACGGCGAGGTGCAGGGCATCGTCACTCTGCAGGACCTGATCGAGGCCATCACGGGCGAGTTCACCTCGCTCGACCCCGAGGACGCCTGGGCCGTGCAGCGCGAGGACGGCAGCTGGCTGCTGGACGGTCACATCCCCGTGCCCGAGCTCAAGGACCGGCTGCAGCTCGACTCGGTGCCCGAGGAGGAGCGCGGGCGCTACCACACCCTGAGCGGCATGGTCATGCTGCTGACGGGCAAGCTGCCCAACGTCACCGACACGGTGCAGTGGGAGGACTGGCAGTTCGAGGTGGTGGACATGGATGGCAAGACCATCGACAAGGTGCTGGCCACGCGCCTGCCAGCCCTCGGGCTTGATCTGGAGCCTTCGCCCGACGACTGAAATACGGAGTTTTCGCCCTCCAGCCCTTGTCTGGCAACGCTTTGCAACTCTCTTTTTTGCAAGCCGCGTCAACTCCACAGGTCCAGCGGCGGGTCGGCCGCCACGGCGCGCAGGATGTCGGTGCGCGAGACGAAGCCGGCCAGCCGGCCGTCCTCGCCCGTCACCGGCAACCCGGGCAGGCCGGTGTCCATCAGCACGCCGGCCAGGCGGCGCAGGTCGCCGTCGGCGGTCACCGTGGGCACCGGGCTGACCATGGCCTCGGCCACGGTCCGGCGGGCCAGGGCGATCATCTCGCGCACGGCCTCGCGTCCGGGCAGCAGCTCGGGGGGCGCCATGTCGGCGCGCAGCAGCAGCCCGACCACCACGCCCTGGTCATTCACCACGGGCGCCTGTCCGATGCGCTGGCGCATGAAGAGCTGCCAGGCCTCGTGCACCGGCAGGTCGGGGGCCACGCTCAGGGCGTCCTCGGTCATCACGTCGCGCACGCGGGTCAGGGGCTGGCGCTGCTCGGCTGGGCCCAGCTCGGTCTGCACATAGGCCGAAACCGCGTCCAGCACGCGCAGCGGCACTGCCGGGGCAGCGGCTACGGGCGGCTTGGGCGGGAGCGCCGCCGGGGCGCCGCCCTGGCCGTCGCCGTCCAGCCGCGCGGCGCTGGCGCGCAGGCCACCCGGCCGCTGCACGCGACGCACCGGCGCCACCTGGGAAATCGGCCCGGGCCCGCCGCGGTACACCTGCCCCGAAGGGCCGAACACGAAGAACATGGTTTGCCTCCTGTCAAGCCATGGTATCGGCAGGTCGGGCGCGCCCTAAAATCGCCTGCCATGCTCGATATCCTTCTTCTTCGCAAAGACCTGCCTACGGTCGTCGCCCGGCTGCAGACCCGCAAAAACCCCCAACCCTTTCTGGATGTGGACGCCTTCCAGTCCCTGGAGGCCGAGCGCAAGAGCTTGCAGACGCGCACCGAGGAGCTGCAGTCCCGGCGCAACCAGCTGTCCAAACAGATCGGCGCGCTGATGGGCCGGGGCGAGCGCGACGCCGCCGAGACGGCCAAGGCCGAGGTCGGCGCCCTCAAGCAGGAGCTCGACGGCTCGGCCGCACGCCTGGAGCAGATTCAGGCCGAGCTGCAGGCCATGCTGGCGGCCGTGCCCAACCTGCCGCACGAGAGCGTGCCGGTGGGCGCTGACGAGTCGGCCAATGTCGAGGTGCGCCGCTGGGGCACGCCGCGCACGTTCGATTTTCCCGTGCGCGACCACGTCGATGTGGGCGAGCTGATCGGCCTGGACCTGGCGGCCGGCGCCAAACTCGCTGGCGCCCGTTTTTCCGTCATGCAGGGGCCGCTGGCGCGCCTGCACCGCGCGCTGGCCGCCTTCATGCTGGACGTGCAGACGCGCGAGCACGGCTACACCGAGTGCTATGTGCCCTACATCGTCAACGCCGAGGCCCTCAAGGGCACGGGCCAGCTGCCCAAGTTCGAGGCCGACCTGTTTGCCGTGAACAAGGGCGGTCAGGAGGGTGAGGATGTACCCGACGACGCCCGGCTCTACCTGATCCCGACCAGCGAGGTGCCGCTGACCAACCTGGTGCAGGACACGGTGCTGGCCGAGAGTCAGCTGCCGATCCGCCTGGCGGCCCACACGCCGTGCTTTCGCTCCGAGGCCGGTAGCCACGGCCGCGACACGCGCGGCATGATCCGCCAGCACCAGTTCGACAAGGTCGAGATGGTGCAGATCGTGCATCCCGAGAGCAGCTACGAGGTGCTCGAGCAGATGACCGGGCATGCCGAGACCGTGCTGCAAAGGCTGGGCCTGCCCTACCGTGTGATGAGCCTGGCCACCGGGGACATGGGCTTTGGCGCCGCCAAGACCTATGACCTGGAGGTCTGGCTGCCCGCGCAAGGCACCTACCGCGAGATCAGCTCGGTGAGCAACTGCGAGGCTTTCCAGGCGCGGCGCATGCAGGCGCGCTTCAAGAGCGCGCAGGGCAAGAATGAGCTGGTGCACACCCTGAACGGCTCGGGCCTGGCCGTGGGGCGCACGCTGGTGGCGGTGCTGGAGAACTACCAGAACCAGGACGGCAGCGTCACCGTGCCAGAGGCCCTGCGGCCCTACATGGGAGGGACGGACGTGCTGACGGCGCGAAGCCCGGGTTCGAATCCCACCCTCTCCGCCTGATGCCTGCCGCGTGAGGCGGGGCGCCGCAACCCCCGCGGTTTGCTGCTACAATCTCGCGCTTCGACACACAGGAGAGGTGGCAGAGTGGTCGAATGTACCTGACTCGAAATCAGGCGTAGTGGCAACACTACCGTGGGTTCGAATCCCACCCTCTCCGCCAATGCAAAACCCCAAGTGAGCAGCTCACTTGGGGTTTTTCTTTTGGCGCGCCTGCCGGCGTAGGGGCCGGCAGTCGGTGCGGTGTGGCTACGGGCCGTAGCTTGCGCCCGCGCCCAGGAGGGTTGCAACGCCCAGGAGGGCGAAGATGGCGGCGGCGATGGAGTGGACAAGCCTCATCGGGATGCGCGCCGCCAGCTTGTCGCCGACGAAGACGGCAGGCACGTCAGCCAGCAGCATGCCGAGCGTGGTGCCGATGACCACCCACAGCGGATCGGCGTAGTGCGCGGCCATGGCCACGGTGGCGATCTGCGTCTTGTCGCCCATCTCGGCCAGGAAGAAGGTCACCAGCGTCGCGCCGAAGACGCCGAAGCGCGGGACGATGCGAGTTTCCTCCTCCTCGATCTTGTCGGGAATCAGTGTCCAGAGGGCCATGGCGATGAAGGAGGCGCCCAGCACCCAGCGCACCACCTCGGGGTGGACCACCGCAGTGATCCATGCGCCCAGGGCGCCGGCCAGGCCATGGTTGACCAGGGTCGCGCACAGGATGCCGGCAATGATGGGCCAGGGCTTCTTGAACCGTGCGGCCAGCAGGAAGGCCAGCAGCTGGGTCTTGTCGCCAATCTCGGCGAGGGCGATAACGCCCGTCGAGACGAAGAGAGTTTCCACGAAATATCCTCAAGGCCGGTGCGAAGACGAATGACCACATCGCTTCCCCGGCCAGAGCGGAGGCGACGTGGTCAAAGGTCTTGCCAAGCCCGGGAACCGCTTGCGCCATGGCCTGTGGGCCAAGTGTGTTGACGCAAGCCTCTTCGGCTGAAGAGCGGCTACTCCCCAATGACGGGCGGCATTATGCCGGGCTTTGGCAGCGGCTTGCGCTGCGCGAGGGTGCGAGCGGCGCTTTTGCGCAGCGAACCAGGGGTAGAAGCGCTGCCTGCTGTTGCCCTCTGCCACGTTCCTGGGGATTTCTTTCGCCAGCGCGCTTCTGGCAATGCCACGGGCATCTTGTTACCCGGGGATGGCGCCGGCCTACCCCCGTGTCGGATGGGGATTACGGATCAGCGTGGGGTGGGGGCGCAAATTTGTCTTCGCACGTTGGAATTCACCAGCATGCTTCTTTTTTTGGACATCCACAGGAGATCGCAATGCCCACCAACAACCCCCAGGGTCACAACCAGTACACCAACAACAATAACAACAACCAAAGCAGCAAGAGCAGCAACAATCAGAGCAACAGCAACCAGGGTGGCAACCAAGGCAACCAGGGCGGCAACCAGGACAACAACTCGGGTGGCCGCGGCTTTGCCGGCATGGACCCGGATCGCCAGCGCGAGATCGCAGCCGAGGGCGGCCGTGCCGCCCACGCCTCGGGCAACGCCCACGAGTTCACCTCGGAAGAGGCCCGCAAGGCAGGTGCCAAGAGCCATGGTGGCCAAGGCTCCTCCTCCTCGCAGAGCCAGGGCTCGAACAACAACCAGGGTTCTTCGAGCAACAACAACAGCAACAGCAGCAATTCCGGCGGCACACGTGGCGGCTCCAGCGAGCAGCATGCGCGCGCTGGTGCACAGAGCCACAAGAACGACCGTTGAGTAAACGGCGCTCTGAAATGACCAAAGGCCCCTGTTTCAGGGGCCTTTGGTTTTTCTGCGCGTCCGCCGGCCCGCCGATACGGCGGACACAGCCACGCTTCAGGCGCCGTCGCCCGCGTTGCCCGTGATGGGCAGGACGATGCCGGTGATGTAGCTCGAACAGCTGGGCGCGGCCAGAAAGACGTACGCCGGAGCAATCTCTTCGGGCTGGGCCGGACGGCCCATCTGGGTGCTGGCGCCGAATTGGGCGATGTCCTGCGGCGCCTTGTCGGCAGGGTTGAGTGGCGTCCAGACCGGGCCGGGCGCGATGGCGTTCACGCGGATGCCCTGCTCGATTACGTTCTGGGCCAGGGCCTTGGTAAAGGCATGGATGGCGCCCTTGGTGGCTGAATAGTCCAGCAGTTCCTTGCTGCCGCGCAGCCCGGTCACCGAGCCGGTGTTGACGATGGCGTCGCCCCGGCCGAGATGCGGCAGGGCCGCCTTGGCCATGTGGAAGTAGCCATAGATATTGGTGCGGAAGGTTTCATCGAAACGCTCCTCGGTCAGCTCCTGCAGGCCCTGGGCATGCTCCTGAAAGGCGGCGTTGTTGACCAGCACGTTGAGCTTGCCGAAGGCGGCAACCGTCTCCTGGACCGCCCTGGCGCAGAAACGCGCATCCTTCACGTCCCCGGGCAGGGCCAGGCTGCGCCCGCCCTCGGCCTCGATCAGGTGGCAGGTTTCCCGGGCATCCTCGTGCTCGTCCAGGTAGACGATGGCCACGTCCGCACCCTCGCGGGCGAACAGCACAGCCACGGCGCGGCCGATGCCTGAGTCACCGCCGGTGATGAGGGCCGCCATCCCCTTGAGCTTGCCGCTGCCTTCGTAGTGGGGCGCATCGAAACGGGGTTGCAGCTCCATGTCTTTCTGCAGGCCGGGCTTGGCCAGATGCTGCCGGGGCAGGGGAGGCGCCGGCTCCTCGCGTCCCGGCCCCGGAGCGACGGGCTTGTCCTCGTCCTGCTTCTCACCCTTCTTCTGTGCCTGGTCCTGCTGCTGCTCGTGCTTCTTGCGCTCCGCATCCTTGCGGTCCTGCTCCTGCTGGATGTCCTGCTGCTGGCGTGCAGCGTCGCTGGCGCCCGCGGGCTTTTGTCCGTGGCCGGAAGATGATGAACTCATGGCTACCTCGCTGAAATATGAAGGGAGGGAAGGAAAGGGCGAACAAAGAAACGCCCGCCAGAGGCGGGCAGTCAGTCAGCCCAGGGGCTTCCACAGCGGCGGCTCGGGCTGTGGAAATTGCAGGGGCCGCCGCTGGCTGGACAGGAGGGCTTCCTGCTGGCGCAGGCGCTTGATGGCCCGTGGCTTCAAAGGCTTGTCGCTGCTGCGCTGAAAGGCGTGGAACATGGCAAGGCTCCGGGATGGGGTGTATGGTGCGGATTCGATCATCCGGCGTGCGCCTGCCCTGTCGGACGCCTTTGACTCAGGCTGCAATACCCTGCCCCTGCTCTCGCTCGGCAGGCTGGAGATCACACAAAATGCCCATGAGAAACGCCTCGATCAACGACAACAAGATGAGTCAGAACGCCAGCCCTTTTGAAAATTTGCGTACCCGGGCGATCGCCTGGTGCAAGGACTTCGAGCAATACAAGGAAGAGGTGCGGATGTTCGCCGAGCGCCTGCGCGTGGAGTACATCTCCTACCTGGGCGCGAGGTCCACCGACGTGGAATTCCACAAGCTCGACGAGCGGCTGGAACGCCTGGACGCAGAAGGCACGACCCTGTCGCCGCGCCTGCAGGTAGGTGACGACGGCTTCGTCTATTTCGGACTGACCCTGTTCCTCCGCGAGGGCTCGCACTGCCTGGAGGAGCATGTGCGCGTGGGCGTGCAGCGAGTGCAGGGCAAGTGGCGCATGCGCTGGAACCAGATCGAAAGCGGCAATATCTCCGACAAGACGCCGCAGACCTTCTTCGAGAAGGTGACGGCGGCCATGCTGGAGAAGTTCTCCACACCGTTCTACAAGATCCGCGGCCAGCTCGGCTTCATTCCCACTTTCAGCAACGACCACCTGGTACTGGTGCCCACCAGCGATCCGCTGGTGGCCAGCGAGGACCAGAACGCCGCAGGCGGCGGCTCGGCCGCCTGACCTGGCCCCTCACGCTTCGACGATCGGCAGGCCGCTCTGCAGGAGGGGGGCCTCGGTGGCAATGGCGTTGCAGCTGCCGTCCCCGCCGATGCGAAAGTGCGCGGTGGGGCAGTTGGCGAACTGCACGATGGAGCCAAAGCAGGACGCCGGTAGCACCAGCGTGCCCACGGCCAGTGTGTCGTAGAGGGCGAAGCCGGGGGGTGGCAGCTCTTTCGCCAACGAAAAACCGATCTGCAGCGCCGTGCGCAAGGCTCCCGCCCGGGCACCCAGCAGTTCGATGAAACCGGTGGCCTGCGCAATCCGCAGGTCGCCTTCTGAGAAATCGTGCAGGCCCGACAGGGCGATGGCCCGCACGCTCTTGACCTTGATGGTCACGTAGCTGTCCCAGTCATGGCTGAAGTCCTGGGCCTTCATCACGGTTTTGGCCCAGGGCCGGCTGTTTTGCTGAGAGGGAATCATTCCTGGCTCCGATGTCTTTTGTGGGCTGTGGTGGATCGATAGGCGGACCTCTGCAACGCTCCGGTCAGGCCGACCGCCGATCATTGAATTGGGCTGCGGATTTGTTTTGGATACAAATTTTTCTGCAATATTTCCGAAAAACAAAATATTTACATTCAACAGTATTCGGATGTATGCGATAAATTTGTTTGCATGGCCCGGTGTGTAAATGGCAATGTTTATGCACATGCTGGCGCAGGACGGCGTTTCCTTTCCTGATTTCGCGTAGGACGAGCGGAGTTCGCAGGCGCAGTCCATGGCCGTACGGGCAGAATGCAAGGCGCTTGGCTCCGGGGCGCATGGCGCACTTCGCTTCCTGCTGACGTCCATGTCGGCCATGGCCTACATAAAGCAGCAATATGTTTGGCAAATATGGTGCTTCGCCAGGGGAATTCGCCCCAGGCGCCTATTTCTTGAACATTTTTCACGGAGATTGAAATGGCTCAACGCGATTACGCAGACGACAACCGACACAACCAGGGGCGCGGCTATGACGACGAGCGCCAAAACCGGGGCCGCGGCAACGAAGGCGGTTATGGCGGACAGGGCCAGTCGTCGTACCAGGGGCAGGGTTATGGCGGTCGCCAAGGCGGGGGACATGACGACCACCGCGGCGGTTACGCAAGCAGCGGCTACGGCAGCGGCGGCTATAACAACGATGGCGGCTACCCCGGCGGTGGCCAGGGCGGCTATGGCGGCGGACAGTACGGTGGTCAGTACGGGGGCTATGGTGGTGGCCAGGGTGGTCAGGGTGGCAACTACGGCGGCCAGGGCAGTTACGGCGGCCAGGGCGGCGGCCAGCAGGGACAGTGGGGCGGCCAGGGCGGCGGCCGGCAGGAACAGTGGGGCGGGCAGGGCGGTGGCCAGCAGAGCGGCTACGGCTATAGCGGCTACGGAGGCTACGGCGGCCAGGGCAGCTATGGCGCCGGTCAGAACGGCGGCTGGGGCGGTGGCCAGCAAGGCGGCTGGGGGGGTGTGCACCAGGGCGGCGGCGGTGGATATGGAAGCCAGGGTGGCCAGCACGGAAGCTGGGGGGGTCACCAGGGGCAGGGCGGCTACGGCGGCAGTCATGGCAGCTATGGCGGTCAGGGCGGCCAGCATTCCCACCGCGACCATTCCGGTGGCTTCTATGGCGACTCCGATCGCTTCTCCAGCGGTGGCCAGCAGGGCGGCTCGCAGCGCTCGCGCCACCATGACGACCCCGATTACCACCAGTGGCGCGAAGAGCAGATGCGCAATCTGGACAACGACTACGAGAGCTGGCGCGGTGAGCGCTACAAGAAGTTCTCGGAGGACTTCAACAACTGGCGCAACAGCCGCTCGCAGGGCAACCACAACCAGACCGGCCAGAGCAGCACTACGGGCTCGGGCTCGCAGGGTTCGGGCAGTGCCGGCATGGGCAGCAATGACAGCAGCTCAGGCGGCAGTGGCTCCAGCAGCAAGTCCGGCAGCAAGGATCATGGCAAGTAAGCCGGACTGAGTGCGCCGGCGCGGCCCCGCCCCACCCTGGGACGGGGCTTTTTTTGGCCTCTAGCCCGCGCCAGTTCAGCACATTGCGCTATGAAAATTATTTGAAAAATCTTCAGGGCGCGGCTGCTTTTGCCTGGCATTGGCGCTGAGGCCAAGCCAGGGTTTCAACACCGCGACTTCAGTTTTCCTGCGCCGCCAGTTTGTCGAGCGCAGTGGCGGCCTCGGCCGTCCGGGCATCGTCCAGGGGTTCGAGCAGGTCGGCCAGCGCGGGCAGTGCCGCGCCGCCTTCGCGCTGCAGCCGGGCGATGGCCTGCCCGGCTTCGCGTGGCGCCGCGAAGGCCGTGCTTTGCAGCAGGGTGCGGCCGTCGGTGCCCACCAGCTTGAAATAGAACCGGCCATCGCTCTCGCGGTACTGCTTGAATGCGGGCTGCGCGGCCGCCGTCCGGGTCTTTTCCGCAGGGCCGGCGGGCGGAGCGGTGAGCGGGCGCAGCCCCACGGCGCCGCGCAGGCGCTGCAGGAAGGGGGCAGCCTGGGCGCGCGCGCGCGTCGCGCCCTGCTGCAGCGCTGCCTCCACCTTCGCGGGGTGGGCCATCAGGTCGTCGTAGCGTGCGCGCAGAGGCGCGATCTCGCGATCGATGCGTTCGAACAGCAGTTGCTTGGCCTCGCCCCAGGCGATGCCCTCGGCATAGGCGCGGCGCAGGGCGGCCGTTTCCTCGGGCGTGGCAAAGGCCTGGTAGATCTGGAACAGCGCTGAGCCTTCCGTCTCCTTGGGCTCGCCCGGTGCGCGCGAGTCGGTGACGATGGCGCCGATCAGCTTCCTGAGCTGCTCGCGCGGGGCGAACAGCGGGATGGTGTTGTCGTAGCTCTTGCTCATCTTGCGCCCGTCCAGGCCGGCGAGCAGGGCCACGTTGTCCTCGATGGCGGCTTCGGGCAGCGTGAAGTGGCTGCCGTACAGGTGGTTGAAGCTGGACGCCATGTCGCGCGCCATCTCGATGTGCTGCACCTGGTCCCGGCCGACGGGCACGTGGTGGGCGTTGAACAGCAGGATGTCGGCGGCCATCAGCACCGGGTACATGAACAGGCCGGCGGAGACGCCGTCGTCGCCGTCGCGGCCGGCTTCGTGGTTCTTGTCCTGCGCGGCCTTGTAGGCGTGGGCGCGGTTGAGCAGGCCCTTGCCGGTCACGCAGGTCAGCAGCCAGTGCAGCTCGGGGATCTCGGGGATGTCGGACTGGCGGTAGAAGGTGACGTGCTGAGGGTCCAGCCCGGCGGCCAGCCAGCTGGCGGCGATCTCCAGCGTGGAGCGGTTCACGCGCTCGGGCTCCTGGCACTTGATGAGGGCGTGGTAGTCGGCCAGGAAGTAATAGCTCTCCACGCCGCCCGAGCGGCTGGCGGCCACGGAGGGGCGGATGGAGCCGACGAAATTGCCGAGGTGCGGGGTGCCCGAAGGGGTGATGCCGGTGAGAAAGCGCGTGGGTTCTTGCATGGATCAGGACAGGGAGCGGGTCAGCGCAGCAGCGCGACGAAGGGGGTCAGCAGCAGGTTGATGGCTTCGTAGCCCAGCGACATCAGCGGGCGCAGCCACAGCGAGCCCACCACGCCCGCCAGCACCAGCGCCAGCACGATGAAGAAGCCGTAAGGCTCGATGCGCGACAGCCACATCGCCTGGCGCATGGGCAGCAGGCCGGCCAGCACGCGCCCGCCATCGAGCGGCGGTAGCGGGAACAGGTTGAAGGCCCACATGACCAGGTTGACCAGGATGCCGGCGCGGGCCATCTGCGTGAAGAAGGGCTCTTCCACACCCGCGGCCACCAGCGCCACCAGCAGCAGCGCCCAGGCAATGGCCTGCACGAAGTTGGAGGCCGGCCCGGCCAGCGCCACCCAGACCATGTCGCGCTTGGGGTGCCGCAGGTTGCCGAAATTGACCGGCACCGGCTTGGCATAGCCGAAGACGAAGGCGCCCGAGGTGGAGAAGTACAGCAGCAGCGGCATCAGGATGGTGCCGATGGGGTCGATGTGCTTGATGGGGTTGAGCGTCATGCGGCCCAGCATGTAGGCCGTGTTGTCGCCGAAATGGCGTGCGGCGTAGCCGTGCGCGGCCTCGTGCACCGTGATGGAGAACAGCACGGGCAGGGCGTAGATCAGGACGGTCTGGAGGATGTCGGAGGAGGGCACGGCGCGATTGTCGCGCATGGCGCCTGTCGGCCGTGTCCCACAGGGCATGGGCGCTTGTCTGACGCGAAAGCCCCTCGCCACGGCTCAACAATCGCCCGCAGAGTCCGGCGTGCAATGCGCCGGGCCAACCAAGAACAACCGGAGCCCACCCCATGCATGCCTGGTACGCCCCCTTGAAGATCTTCGCGCTCGTCGTCGTGCTGCTGATGGCGGTGGCCATGCTCTACGCCGGCACCATGGCCATCACCTACTGGTCCGGTATCGGCGTCTGACGCCGGCCTCCATAGCCAACCCGGGACCCGTCATGAACAAGCGCCAAACCCGCCTCTTCGCCATCGTCGCCACCGCCCTGTCGGCGGCGGCGTTTCTCGGGCTCACGCTCGACAGCCACCGCCAGTTCGACAAGCTGACCAATGCCGAGGCCATCACGCCAGCCGTCACGCATGGCAAGAACGTCTGGCACAAGAACAACTGCATCAACTGCCACACCATCTTCGGCGAAGGCGCCTATTACGCGCCCGACCTGACCAAGATCAGCAAGCTGCGCGGCGAGGCCTATCTGACGGCCTACATGAAGGACCCATCCAAGTTCTATGACGAGACGCGCCACCGCCGCCTGATGCCCAAGCAGGACCTGAGCGACGAGGACATCGCCGGCCTGATCGCCTTCTTCGACTGGGTCAGCAATGTGGACAACCAGGGCTGGCCGCCGCGGCCGATCCTGGTTACGGGGGCGGCCCTGCCCGGCTCGGACCGCAACATCGATCAGCAGACCAGCGGCGCCAAGGTTGAGCGCGGTGGCATCGAGGCGCCCCCGGGCGCGCGGCCGCTGGCGGGCGACGAGAATCCCATCGCCCTGGGCGAGCGGGTGTTTCGCACCGCCACGCCGGCCTGCACGGCCTGCCACTCCACCGCGCCGGGCGTGAACATGGCCGGGCCGTCGCTGGCGGGCGTCAAGGGCCGCACCGAGGCGCTGCTGGCCTCGGCCGACTACAAGGGCAAGGCCAAGGACGTGGCCGGCTACCTGCACGAGTCCATCGTCGAGCCCAGCGCGCACCTGGTGCCGGGGCCCATGTACTCGGCCGACGGCACCTCGTTCATGCCCACCACCTACGGCAAGGACCTGACGCCCGAGCAGATCGACCAGCTCGTGGCATACCTGATGTCCCTCAAATAAACAACAGCAAACCAACGACCGCCGCCCAGGTCTTCGCCGGAGTTCGCCATGAGATACAAATCCCAATCCGTCGCCTACTGGTATTTCGCCGTGGCCGTGGCCCTGTTCGGGCTGCAGATCGTCTTCGGTCTGCTGTCGGCCACCAAATACCTGGGGCCGGACCCGCTGCTGTACATTCTGCCCTTTGACGTCACCAAGGTCATCCACACCAACGTGCTGATCGTCTGGGTCATCTGCGGCTTCATGGGCGCCACCTACTGGATGGTGCCCGACGAGTCGCGCACCGAGCTCTACAGCGTCAAGCTGGCCTACATCCAGCTCGTGATCTGGGTGGTGATGGGCGTGGCCACGGTGATTGGCTACCTGTTCCGCTACGGCACCGGCAACAAACTGTTGGAGCAGCCGCTGCCGTCCAAGCTGGCCATCGTCGTCGCCATGCTGATCTTCCTCTACAACATCGGCATGACGATCAGGAAGTCTGGCCGCTTCACCACGCCCGAGGGCGTGCTGCTGGGCGGACTGGGGTTGGCTGCGGTGCTGTATGTGCCGGCGCTGCTGGAGTACCACAACTACACGGTGTCCATCTTTTACCGCTGGTGGACCATCCACCTGTGGGTGGAGGGCGTGTGGGAGATGATCCAGGGCGGCTTCCTGGCCTACCTGCTGATCCGCCTGTCCGGCGCCGATCGCGAGGTGATGGAAAAGTGGCTGTACGTCATCGTCGGCCTGGTGTTCATCGCCGGCATCCTGGGCACGGCGCACCACTACTACTGGGTGGGCGTGCCGGGGTACTGGCTGCCGATCGGCGGATTCTTCAGCGCGCTGGAGCCCGTCGCCCTCGTCGGCATGGCCATGTACGCCTACTACGCCATGCGCCGCACCGGCCTGGCACACCCCAACAAGCTGGCCCTGCACTGGACGGTGGGCAGCGCCGTGTTCACCCTGTTCGGCGCCGGTCTGCTGGGCCTGGCGCACACCTTCCCCAGCGTGAACAAGTGGACGCATGGCACCCTGATCACTGCCATGCACGGCCACGCCGCCTTCTACGGCGCCTACGCCATGATCGTCATGGCCATGATCAGCTACGCCCTGCCTTCGTTCACGCGCCGGCCCGAGGAAGGCTCGGCCATGGGCTACACGGCTTTCTGGATGCAGCTGGCCGGCATGTTCGGCATGACGCTGTCGTTCGCCACCGCCGGCATCGGCCAGGTGTATCTGGAGCGCATCATGGGCATGGGCTATCTGGACGCACAGCTCAAGATCCAGGTGCACTTCGTCATGCTGATCATCACCGCCTCCATCTTTGCCGTGGGCGTGGCGCTGTTCATCATCGACTTCTTCCGCTACCCGCTGCGCATGGAAGTGCGCACCGATGATCCGGTCGTGCCGCCCGCGGTGCCTGGCCGTGCGGCAACGGTCTGACAGCGTGGACGCGGCCACCTTGTCCGGGCAGACCGCCGCAGTGCCGGGCGGCGCGGCCACCGCGCCGTTCTATCTGCCCACGGGCGACGAGATCGGGGTCTTCGAGCAGTGCCACGCCCAGGGCCTGGCCATCATGCTCAAGGGCCCCACGGGTTGTGGCAAGACACGCTTCGTCGAGCACATGGCCTGGCGCCTGGGTCGGCCGCTGATCACCGTGTCCTGCCACGACGACCTGAGCGCCAGCGACCTGATCGGGCGCTTCCTCATCAGGAACGACGGCACCGAGTGGCAGGATGGGCCGCTGACGCGCGCCGTGCGCGAAGGTGCGCTGTGCTACCTGGACGAAGTGGTCGAGGCGCGCCAGGACACGGTGGTCGTGCTGCACCCGCTCACCGACCACCGGCGCGAACTGCCCATCGACAAGACCGGCGAGCTGGTGCGCGCCGCGCCCGGTTTCGGCCTGGTGGTGTCGTACAACCCCGGCTACCAGCGCATGCTGAAAGACCTGAAGCCCAGCACGCGCCAGCGCTTCGTGGCGCTGGACTTCGACTTTCCCCGGCCCGAGGTCGAGGCGCGCATCGTCGTGCAGGAAAGCGGCATCGCCGAAGCCGACGCCCGCGCCCTGGTGCAGCTGGCTGGCCGCCTGCGCGCCCTGCACGACCGGGGCCTGGCCGAGGTGCCCAGCACGCGCCTGCTGGTGGCAGCCGCGCAGCTGGCGGTGCGCGGCGTGGAGCTGCACCGCGCCTGCGTGCACGCCATCGTCGCGCCACTGTCGGACGAAGCGTCTCTGGTCGCTGCCATGCGCGACCTGGTGGACGCCACCTTCGTCTGAGAGCCCAGGCAGCGTGGCTGAAGCCGAAGACGTCATCACCGATGTGGCGCGGCACGCCACCATCTACGCCCAGGCACTGTGGCGGCGCCACCGGCCGCGGCCCGCCGGCCCGCCCGTGCTGCACCTGGCGGATGTCGCGCAGCGGCTGGACCTGTTGATCAGCGCCGCGTTGGGCAGCCGCATGCTGCTGCGCCCGGCTCAGTTGCCGGCGCCTCCCACCTTCCTGTCGCGCTGGCTGCAGCGCGGCGAGCCCCCCCGCGCCACCCAGGCCCTGCCCGCCACCGACGGTACAAGCCTGTGGCTGCCACCCCGACTCACGAGCACGCCGGACGCGCAGGACACCACCGCGCTGTACCGCACGCTGGCGCTGGCACATGCGCTGCGTGCCCAGCGCGGCGCCGCGCAGCTGGCTGCCGGCATCCATGATCCGTTGGCGCTGGCGCTGTTCACGCTGCTGCAGGCACAGGCGGCGGACCAGGCTCTGGTCACCTTGCTGCCCGGCGTAGCGGAGCCGCTGGCACAACTGCGCCAGGCGGCGCTGGCATCGCGCCCGCGCCCCGAAGCGCTGGCGGCGCACCTGCGGCCCTTCGAGGCCATGGCGCGAGCCATTCTGTCTGCCTCGCCCGCCGAGCCGGCGCTGCTGCCGGGCACTGCAGGCGCTGGTGAATGGCTCTTGCCCCTGCCCGCCACGGCGCAGCAGGCCCATACACGTGCCTTGGCACTGGCCAGCCGCCTGCGGCCACCGGGCTCGCCGGCGCGCCAGCAGCGCTGGCTGGTGCCCGACCTGTGGCTGGGCGAGCTGCGCGCGGGCGCAGCCCTGGCCAGCCTGTTGCCCGGGCAGACGGCGGACGACGCGGCCGCCGACGCGGCTGCGGCGCGCTCGGCCCACCTGCCGCGCCGGCCCCGGGTGCGCGAGGCCGAACCCGACGAGGACGAAGACCAGGACCGGCCCGGCGCCTGGATGGTGCAGACCGCCCAGCCGCATGAGCAGGCGGCCGACCCCATGGGCCTGCAGCGCCCGACCGACCGCGACACCGACACGGCGGCCGAAGAATTCGCCGACGCCCTGTCCGAGCTGGACGAGGCCCGCCTGGTGGCCACGCCCGGGCGCCCCAAGGAGGTGCTGCTGTCCGACGACCCGCCTGAGCACCTGGCGCGCCAGGCCCGCACGGCCGAGGCGGCGCAGCCCACCACGGAGGACGCCGCGCTGCCTTATCCCGAATGGGACTGGCGCACGGCCAGCTACCGGCCCGGCGGTGCCACCGTGCGGCTGCGCGAGGCCGCGCCCGGCGCGCCTGAGTGGCTGTCGGCGACGCTGGAGGTGCACCGCGGCATGCTGCACGAGGTGCGCCGGCGCTTCGAGCTGCTGCGCAGCCGGCGCGTGCCGGTGCGCCGCCAGCTTGACGGCGACGATATCGACCTGGAAGCCTGCATCGAGGCGCGCGCCGATTTCTCTGCCGGCCTACCCCTCCCCCAGCGCCTGTACCGCAGCGAGCGGCGCCTGCACCGCGACCTGGCGGTGCTGGTGCTGATCGATGTGAGTGGCTCCACCGACGCCTGGGTGGCGCCGGGCCGGCGCGTGATCGACGTGGCGCGCGAGGCGCTGCTGATGGTGTCGCTGGCGCTTGACGGCATGGGCGCGCCTTTTGCCGTGCAGGCATTCTCGGGCGAGGGGCCGCATGGCGTGGTGGTGCGCGGCGTCAAGCGTTTCGCCGAGGGCTATGGCCCCGGGGTGGCACTGCGCATCGCCGGGCTGGAGCCCGAGCACTACACCCGCGCCGGCGCGGCCCTGCGCCACGCCACGGCCACCCTGATGCGCGAGCCGGCCGCGCACCGCCTGCTGCTGCTGCTGTCCGACGGCAAGCCCAACGACATCGACCAGTACGAGGGCCGCTATGGCCTGGAAGACATGCGCCAGGCGGTGACCGAGGCGCGCCTGCAGGGCATCTCGCCGTTCTGCCTGACCATCGACCGCCATGCAGCGAATTACCTGCCGGCCGTCTTTGGCGCGCACCACTACGCACTGCTGCCCCGGCCCGAGCAGCTGCCGGCGGTGCTGCTGGAGTGGCTGCGCCGCCTGGTCGTGGGCTGACAGGGAGCCTACAGCCCCAGCTTGTCCAGGCTGCCGCGCCCTTCGCGCACCACCACCGGTTCGCCGCCGCTGTTCATGGGCGTCATGTCGATCACCGTGGTCGGCTCCCGCGGGCAGGCGCCCGAGTCCACGACGCCGTCGATCACCTTGTCGAAGCGCTCGCGGATTTCCTCGGGGTCGTTCATGGGCTCGGTCTCGCCCGGAGGGATGAGCGTGGTGGCCAGCAGCGGCGCGCCGTGCAGCTCCAGCAGCAGCTGCAGGCCCTTGCGGTCGGGCACGCGCAGGCCGATGGTCTTGCGCTGCGGATGGCTCACGCGGCGCGGCACCTCCTTGGTCGCCTCCAGGATGAAGGTGTAGGGCCCGGGCGTGCCCAGCTTGAGCATGCGGTACTGGCGGTTGTCCACATGGGCGTAGCTTGCCAGCTCCGACAGGTCGCGGCACAGCAGCGTCAACAGGCGCTTGTCGTCGATCTGGCGCACGCGGCGCATGCGGTCCACGGCGGCCTTGTCGTCGAGCCGGCATACCAGCGCATAGCTGGAATCGGTCGGCACGGCCAGGATGCCGCCGCCCGAGAGCAGGTCGGCGGCCTGGCGCAGCAGGCGGGGCTGGGGGTTGTCCGGATGGGCTTCGAAATACTGGGCCATGGCTTGCCTCAATGCACGGAAGGGGTGACGGCGGCCTGCGGCGCACGCAGGATGCGGTGCTCCAGCAGCTCCCAGACCGGGGTCAGCTGGCCCGGCAGGTCGGGCAGGCCGCCCAGGTCGGTGTGCGACTCGCCCGGGCTGTGGAAGTCGCTGCCGCGCGAGGCCGCCAGGCCGAACTCCTGCGCCATGGCGGCATAGACGGGGTATTCCGACGGAGCGTGGCTGCCCGTCACCACCTCGACGCCCTGGCCGCCATGGCCCTTGAACTCCGAGAACAGTGCGTACTCCTCGGTGGGCGAGAAGCGGTAGCGCGCCGGATGGGCGATCACCGCCATGCCGCCGGCCTCGCGGATCCAGCGCACGGCGTCGCCCAGCGCGGCCCACTGGTGCGGCACGTAGCCGGGGTGGCCCTCGGTGAGGTAGCGGCGAAAGACCTCCGGGGTGTCGCTGCACACGCCGGTCTCGACCAAGAAGCGCGCGAAATGCGTGCGCGAGATCAGCTCCGGGTTGCCGGCATGTCGCAGCGCCCCTTCATAGGCATCGCAGATGCCCACCTGGGCGAGCTGGCGCGCGATCTCCTGCGCCCGCCCGCCGCGCCCGCCGCGCGTTTCGGCCAGGCCCTGGTGCAGCTGCGCGTCGTCGGCGTCGAAACCCAGCCCGACGATGTGCACCGTGGCGTGCAGGAAGGAGACCGAGATCTCGACGCCCGTCAGGTAATCGAGCCCCAGGGCGTGGGCGGCGGCGATGGCGCGGTGCTGGCCGCCAATCTCGTCGTGGTCGGTCAGCGCCCACAGCTGCACGCCGTTGGCGTGCGCCCGCGCGGCAAGATCCTCGGGCGTAAGGGTGCCGTCGGAGACGGTGGAGTGGCAGTGCAGGTCGGCATTGAGCAGGATGGTCACCGAGGGATTCTAGGGGTGGGTGCGGACCAGCGTCGTGTCAGGTTTTTTGGATGATTCATGCCAGGGACCTGCGGCATTTGTAAGTAAAAGCATGAAAATGCGACACTCTGCAATGAATCCTCCGCCGCAGCACCGCCTCGCCGGAGGCGAATTTCCTGCCTCTGCACAGAAAGCTGGTTTCCCGATGATGCTCGACAACCTTCCCGTGGGCCGAAAACTCTGGGCCCTGATCCTTGGCCTGATGGCCTCCATGCTGCTCCTGGCCGCCGGCCTGCTGACCCACCTGGTCCAGCTGGACAACCGGGCCCAGCGCATCGCCCAGGCTAACGACGAAAGCCTGAGCCTGGCGCTGCAGTGGAAGGGCCTGTCGGCCCTGGCGGTGGAGCGCTCGGTGCTGGGCGTGAGCGTGCCCGACGAGGCCCTGGCCACGCGCCTGCGCCAGCAAGCGCGCGAGGGCATCCAGGCCATCAGCGGGCTGCAAAAACAGATGGAGGAGCGCGCGACCACGCCCGAGGACCGGGCGCAGCTGGAGAAGGTGGCCGCCGCCCGCAAGCCCGTGCTGGCCTTCAACGAGGACGCCATCAAGCTGCGCAACGACGGCGACTTCGCCGGCGCCTATGGCCTGGTCGAGGAAAAGCTGCTGCCTGCCGTGCAGCGCTATGTGGCCGAGCAGGACGCCTTTGCCCAGCTGCAGGAGCGCCAGCGCAGCGCCGCCAAGCAGGTGGCGGCGCAAGAGCGCGAGCGCGCCATCTGGCTGAGCCTGGGTCTGGCCGCCCTGGTGGTGCTGGCCGGCCTGGCACTGTCGGTCGTGCTGGTGCGCTCCATCACCCGGCCCATCGACCGCGCCGCGCGCCTGGCCGATGCCATCGCCGAGGGCGACCTGACGCAGGACGTGCGCGACGAGCGCCGCGACGAGCTCGGGCGGCTGCTGCAGTCGCTGTCGAGCATGGCGGCGCGTCTGCGCGGGGTGGTGGGCGAGGTGCGCACGGGGGTGCAGGCGGTCTCGGCCGCGTCCAGCGAGATCGCCACCGGCAACCACGACCTGTCGGCCCGCACCGAGCAGACCGCGGCCAACCTGGAGGAGACCGCCTCCAGCATGGAGGAGCTGACCTCCACCGTCACCCAGGCAGCCGACACGGCGCGCCAGGCCAACCAGCTGGCGGCCAACGCGGCCCAGGCGGCCGAGCGCGGCGGCCAGGTGGTGGGACAGGTGGTGCACAGCATGCAGCAGATCACCGATTCGAGCCGCCGGATCGCCGACATCATCGGCGTGATCGACGGCATCGCCTTCCAGACCAACATCCTGGCGCTGAACGCGGCCGTGGAGGCGGCGCGCGCCGGCGAGCAGGGCCGGGGCTTTGCCGTGGTGGCCGGCGAGGTGCGCAACCTGGCGCAGCGCTCGGCCTCGGCCGCCAAGGAGATCAAGGAGCTCATCACCGCCAGCGTGGACAACGTGCAGGCCGGCTCGGCCCAGGTCGAGCAGGCCGGCCAGAGCATGCAGGACATCGTGCTCAGCGTCAGCCGCGTGAGCGATCTGATTGGCGAGATCACGGCGTCCTCGGCCGAGCAGCGCGACGGCATCTCGCAGGTCAACCAGGCCGTCGCCAGCCTGGACCGCATGACCCAGCAGAACGCCGCGCTGGTCGAGCAGTCCAGCGCCGCGGCCAGCGCCATGCACGAGCAGGCCCAGCGCCTGGCGCAGGTGGTGTCGGTGTTCAACGTCGGCAGCGGCGCCGCCGCGGCGGTGCGTCCGGCGCCTGCCGCGGCCCCGGCCCGCGCGGTGCCGGCCCCCGTGGCGGCCGCGCCGCGCC
>NZ_DAMCAM010000052.1:0-20150 GCF_032059615.1 Melaminivora sp.
GCTGGGGGCAGTTCTCCATGGCCGGGCTCTTGGATTTCACCACTTCGACCGTGCGCCCATGGCGCACGAGTTGGTTGATGGTTGGCATTGCTGTGATTCGTCCCTAAACGTGAAACAAACGAGAAATTTGCGAAAACGTGAAGCCCTTCGGAAATTTCCGAAAAGCCCGCAAGTGTAGCGTTTTATGCCCAAGCCCACAAGGCAAGAGGCGGCAGGGTGCCTGCCGCGGCCGGCCCGTTACTTGATCCAGAGGCGGATGGCGTCCCAGGCACGGCCAAAAATACCTGCCTGACCCACGTCCTCCAGAGCCACCAGCGGCACCTCAGCGACGCTCTGGCCCTCCAGGCTCACCTTCAGGGTGCCGACGGGCTGGCCCTTGGCGAAGGGGGCGATCAGCGGGTCCTGACGCACCACCTCGGTGGTCAGCTTGCCGCCGCTGCCCGAGGGCACGGTGACAACGATGGCCTCGGGCCGGCCGATCTTGAGGGTGTTCTGCGCGCCCTTCCAGACGGCCGGCGTGGCCGCGGCCTGGCCGGCGTCGAACAGCTTGACGGCGTCGAACGCCGTGTAGCCCCAGTTGAGCAGCTTCTGGCTTTCGTTGGCGCGGGCGTTCTCGCTGGCCGCGCCCAGCACGATGGACAGGAGGCGCCGCTGGCCAACCTGCGGGAAGTCGCGTTTGGACGTGGCCACCAGGCAGTAGCCCGCCGCCTGGGTGTGGCCGGTCTTCAGGCCATCCACCGTGGGGTCGCGAAACAGGAGCGTATTGCGGTTGTTGCTGTTGGACGCCGGCGTGCCCTCATAGCGGTACTGCTTGGTCGAGTAGTAGTGCATGTACTCGGGGAAGTCCAGCATCAGCCGCGTGGACAGCGTGGCCAGGTCGCGCGCCGTGGTGGTGTGGCCGGCTTCGGTCAGCCCTTCCGGGTTCTTGTACTGCGTGCCGTTCATGCCAAAGGCCTTGGCCTGCTCGTTCATCAGGCGCACGAAGTTCTCCACCGTGCCGCCCACGCCCTCGGCCAGGGCCACCGTGGCGTCGTTGCCCGACTGCACGATCATGCCCTTGAGCAGGTCATCGACCGGCACCTGCATTTTCGGGTCGATGAACATGCGCGAGCCGGGCATCTTCCAGGCGCGCTCGCTCACCGGCAGCTTCTGCTCCAGCGCGATCTTCCTGGCACGCAGCGCATCGAACACCAGGTAGCCCGTCATGAGCTTGGTCAGCGACGCCTGCTCCACCGGTGCGTCGATGTCCTTGGCCGCCAGCGTCTGGCCGGCCGTCACATCCACCAGCAGGTAGTTGCGCGCGGCGATCTCCGGCGGCTGGGGCAGCTGCGCCCACAGCAGGGTGGGGGCAAGCAGCAGGGGCAGAACGAGGCGGCGCAGCAGCGGCAGAGCAAAGGACATGGTCGGAAACAAGAGGGGGGATTCGCGAAAAAACAAGAACCCGGGGCGCGGCTCCAGGCGGACCTGGCTGCGGCCGGGCAGGCGGGCGGGTGGTCAGGGAGCGTCCTGCTCCGGGACCGCGTCATCGCCGGGCCGCAGGTGGCGCATGGCGATGCTCTTCAGCAGGGGCAATTGTCCGTGAAAGAAATGGCTGCCTCCCGGCACAACCGTAACCGGGAGTTGCTGGGGCCGCGCCCAGTCCATGACGCTCTCCAGCGGCACGGTGTCGTCGTGCTCGCCGTGCAGCACCAGGGTGGCCTGGTGCGCCTCGGGCGGCACCTCGGCCACCACGAAGCGGCTGGCGGCCGTGCCCACCAGGATGGCGCGCTCGACGCGCCGCTCGCTCCACAGCCGTGCCAGCGCGTGGCTGGCAACGAAAGCGCCGAAGGAAAACCCCGCCAGCGCGAGGGGGCCTGTGGGCGCGGCCTGCCGCACCACGGCCAGCATGTCCTCGAGCTCGCCCCGGCCTTCGTCGTACGCGCCGGCGCTGGCGCCCACGCCGCGGAAGTTGAAACGCACGGCCTCGAACCCGCAGGCGACGAAGGCGCGCGCCAGGGTCTGCACGACCTTGTTGTCCATGGTGCCCTGGTACAGCGGGTGCGGGTGCGCAATCACCGCCACGCCGCGCACCGCTGCGCCCGGCGCCGGCCGGTCGCGCAGCACCTCGATGGCGCCCGCGGGGCCGGTGCAGCTCAGGCGTTCGGTCTGGGCGTTCATGTCAGGCTTTCAAAAAATATAGCAATCAATCATTCAACCGCAAGGGCTTGAGGGCAAAAGTGTCAATACTTTGACCGGGCTTCAGCGGCCCACGTCCGGCGGCAGCAACAGACGCTCGACGATCTGCCCGTTCTTCAGGTGCGACTCGACGATCTCGTCGATGTCCTCGTGGTCCACATAGCTGTACCAGACTCCTTCGGGATAGACCACGGCCACGGGCGCGCCCTGGCAGCGGTCCAGGCACCCGGCCTTGTTCACGCGCACCTTGCCCGGCCCGGCCAGCCCCAGGGACTTGACGCGCTTCTTGCAGTGCTCGAACGCCTGCTGTGCGCCGTGGCAGGCGCAGCAGGCCTCGGGCGCCGCGCGCTCGTTGAGGCAAAAGAAGATGTGGCGCTGGAAGTAGGGAGGGTTGGGAGCGGTCATGCGGGGCATTCTAGGATTGGGCCTCGCGGCGCGACACCTGAGCCAGCACATACACCAGGGCCACATAAGGCCAGAGCCAGCCCAGCCACTGGCCCAGGCCGTAGAAGCGGATGAAGCGCCCCTGCTCCCAGGCGGCCAGCGTCTGCGCGAAATAGGCGCCGGTGGGCGCGTCGTTGAGCAGGTTCAGGTGCAGCATCAGCGCCAGCAGCAACAGCGCCGCGCAGGCCCGCCGGGGCAGCGCCACCAGCGCCAGCGCCAGCACGACCCCCAGTGCCACGCCGGCGCGGGTCGCTGGCGTGAGCCATTCCCAGGCGTGGGCCGGCCCCCAGCTGAGCGAGGCCGACAGCGCCGTCACGGCCACGCCGATGATCGCGGTGGCTAGGGCGAAGGCGGCGCGGCGGCCGGGGTGGCGCATCACGCCAAAGCCCAGCAGGCAGGGGGCGAGCAGCCCCAGCCCCACGACGAGGAACTCGCCGCCGGGCGACAGGGACTCCAGCGGCGCCTCGCGCTCGGGCAGCCACTCCAGGAAGGGCGTGCCCTCCAGCAGCTCGGCCAGGGCGTCCTCGAGCCGCTGCCACATCTGGCCCAGGCCGAAAGGCAGCGACGCGGGAAACAGCAGCGCCCAGGGCCACAGCGCCAGCAGCGCCAGCGCCCCACGCGAGTGGGGCACGAACCAGCGCTCGCGAAAGCGGCTCCAGCGCGCGATGGCGCCCAGGCGCTCGAGCAGCGCCGCCACCAGGGCACCGAGCAGGGCGCCGGCGGCATTGAGCAGCAGGTCCAGATTGGAGGGCACACGCCGCGGCAGGAAGATCTGCAGGTACTCCATGGCCAGCGACAGCAGCGCCCCGGCCAGCGCCGCCAGCGGCACGGCTGCACGCGGCAGGCCCGAGCGCAGGCCGCCCAGCGCCAGCAAGAAGCCCAGCGGCGCGTAGCCCGTCACGTTGATGGTGACGTCGAACCAGGTCCAGTACGGCGGCGGAATGCGCGCCGTGAGGAACACCCAGGGCGAGATGCCCTGCGCGCGCCAGCCCTCGAACGGGAACAGGCTGGCAAAGACGATCAGCGCCGCATAGATCAGCGCCAGGGGCCAGGCGACCGTCTTGTGCATGGGGACGCGTCAGAACGGCTTGACCACCACCAGCACCACCACCGCCACCAGAAGCAGCACCGGCACCTCGTTGAACCAGCGGAACCAGACGTGGCTGCGCCGGCTGGCGCCCGTCTCGAGCCGCCTGAGCAGCACCGCACAGGCGTGGTGGTAGCCCACGATGAGCAGCACCAGCGCCAGCTTGGCGTGCAGCCAGCCGCCCGCGCCGCGCCACCAGCCCAGCCACAGCCACAACCCCAGGCCAATGGCCGGCACGGCCAGCAGGGTGGTGAAGCGCAGCAGCTTGCGCGCCATCAGCAGCAGGCGCTGGCGCTCGGCGATGGAGCCGGGCTCGACCATGGCCAGGTTGACGAAGATGCGCGGCAGGTAGAACAGGCCGGCGAACCAGCTGGCGATGAAGACGATGTGAAAGGCTTTGATCCACAGCATGGAGCGAACCGGGCGCAGGGCGCCAAAAAAGAAGCCCGGCGCAGCCGGGCGGAAAAGCCCCGCCGCTCAATGCCGCGGAGCCCCGCTCAGGGAGGTAAAGCGGGGGACGGGAAAGCCGCCCGGGGGCAATCTAGCACCGCCGGGCAGGCCGTGCAAGGCGCCCTGCGACACGCGCCGGCAGCGGTGCAAACAGGCGCTGGCGGCACAATGCCCGGCATGCATCTGTCCAGCCCTACCCCCTTCCCGAGCCAGCGCCCGCGCCGCCTGCGCCGCGACGCCTTCACCCGCAACCTGGTGCGCGAGCACAGCCTGTCGCCGCACGATTTCATCTACCCCGTGTTCGTGCACGAAGGCGAGCAACGGCGCACGCCGGTCGCCTCCATGCCTGGGGTGGACCGCCTGAGCCTGGACCTGCTGCTGCCGGTGGCCGAGGAGTGCCTGCGCCTGGGCATTCCCTACCTGGCGCTGTTTCCTTCCATGGATGGCGCCCTGAAGACGCCCGACGGCAAGGAATCGCTCAACCCGGACGGCCTGATTCCGCGCACCATCCGCGCGCTGAAAAAGGCCTTCCCCGACCTGGGCGTCATGACCGACGTGGCGCTGGACCCCTACACCAGCCACGGCCAGGACGGCCTGATCGACGAGAGCGGCTACATCCTGAACGACGAGACGGTGGAGCTACTGGTCGGCCAGGCCCTGGCGCACGCCGAGGCCGGCGTGGACATGGTCGCGCCCAGCGACATGATGGACGGGCGCATTGGCGCCATCCGCGATGCGCTGGAGTCGCACGGCCACGTGCACACCCGCCTCATGGCCTACAGCGCCAAGTACGCCAGTGCCTTCTACGGGCCGTTTCGCGACGCCGTGGGCTCGGCCGCCAACCTGGGCGCCAGCAACAAGAACGTCTACCAGATGGACCCGGCCAACACCGACGAGGCGCTGCGCGAGGTGGCGCTCGACCTGGCCGAAGGCGCGGACATGGTCATGGTCAAGCCTGGCATGCCTTACCTCGACGTGCTGCGCCGCGTCAAGGACGAGTTCAAGGTGCCGACTTTCGCCTACCAGGTGTCGGGCGAATACGCCATGCTGAAAGCGGCTTCGTCCAACGGATGGCTGGACCACGACAAGGTCATGATGGAATCGCTGCTGGCCTTCAAGCGCGCGGGTGCGGACGGCGTGCTGACCTATTTCGCCCTGGAAGCCGCCCGTCTGCTGCAAAAACAATAGCAACGCCCCGCCTCCAGCATGCGCTGGAGGACCCTTTGTCAGCCGAATACGCACCCCCGCCGATCCGCATCTTCCACCTGCAGCCGGGCGCCCCCGTAGCCGAACTGCCGGATCTGCCCGATCAGCCCCCGCCCGTGGGCTACTACTGGGTGGCCTGCACCCGCGCGGTGCTGCAGGAGCGGCTGGAGCCCATCCAGTCCATGCTGCAGGCCGTCACCGGGCTGCAGCTGGTGGACCTGCACGTCACCGACCTGCTCAGCACCCAGCTGCCCTCGCACTACGACTACACCTCGCAGTACGACCTGCTGGTCATGCGCCAGCTGGCCGCCACCGACAGCACGGCCGAGGTGCCCCTGCCCCGCGCCGCGCGCGGCGGCCCGCCGGTGCTGCGCCGCATCGACACCAGCCCCGTGGCCCTGGTGGTGTTCGATGCGTTGCTGCTGACCGTGCATCCGCCCGACTGCACCGTGCGCGACAGCTACGCCGGGCGTCTGATGGCGCCCGCCCCCGTGGCGCCCCGGCCGCCCGGCGCCGGGGAGGACGCCGCCCCGGCCGAGGCCGAAGCCCTGGTCTGCCAGCTGCAGACCAGCGCGCCGGTGGCCGGAGTGCGTCTGCCCGGCAGCCCGGCCGACCTGATGCTGCGCGTGGTCAACCACATCGTGGACAACTACCTGGACCTGCGCCGCGACCTGTCGCGCCAGCTCGACCACTGGCAGCTGGCCCTGCTCAACCCGCGCGGGCGCTTCAACCACTGGCAGGCACTGATGATGGCGCGCCTGGCGCTGCACCATCTCAACGAGATCTGCGAGGACCAGCGCTCGGCCATGCAGGCCTGGAACGCGGCACTGGACGTGGGCAGCGCCTCGGCCGACAACCTGATGGCGCAGCGCGAGCTGGAGCTGCTCAAGGTGCGTGGGCGCGATGTGCTCGAACACATCGCGCGCGTGGCGCACCACGTGCGCCGGCTGGAGCAGAGCACCGAGGCAGCGGTGCAGATGCATTTCTCGGTGCAGAACAACCGCACCAACGAAATCATGCGCGTGCTCACGGTGCTCACCGCCGTGTTCCTGCCGCTGAACCTGATCGCCGGCATCTTCGGCATGAACTTCGAGTTCCTGCCCTTCGTGGACATGCCCAACGGCTTCTGGGGGGCGATGGTGGCGATGCTGCTGATCGCTGCCGGCCTGACCGGCTTCTTCTGGCGCAAGCGCTACCTGGCGCGCACCGGGCGCGACTGACGGCGAGCGCGGCGGACAGCGAGCGCCGCCGCGAGACATTTGCTTTGACAACAATTGACGCGTCAATTATCGTGGCGCGCCATGTCCGAACTCCTGCCTTCCGGCGCAGCCGCGCCGGCTGCCTACGCGCCCGAGCGCAGCCTCGGCCTGCAGCTGCGGCGCATCGTCACGCAGCTGGCAGCGGCCATCGAAGATCGCATGGGGCCGCTGGGCCTGACCGATGCGCAGTGGAAACCCCTCATGCGCCTGTGGCTGCACGAGCACGTCAGTGCCACCACCCTGGCACGCGAGTGCCACATCGACAGCGGCGGCATGACGCGGCTGCTCGACCGGCTGGAGGCCAAGGGCCTGGTGCGGCGCGAGCGCGCCCCGCACGACCGACGCGTGGTGCAGGTGGCCCTGACGGATGCCGGACGCGCCATCGCCGGGCAGCTGCCGGCGGTGCTCGGCGGCGTGCAGGAGCAACTGCTCGCAGGCTTTGACGAAGCCGAGCAGGAGGCCCTGCGGGGCCACCTGGACCGGCTGGAGACCAACCTGCAGGCCCTGGCCAAACCACCGCCCGCGTCCACGAAAAAACAAGCATAAACGGCTGCGTCCCTTGTCCTGCAAGGAGATGTAGCTACATTTTTCGTACTGCGCGACCGCGTGCATGTCCGCTGGCCGCCCTGCCCCGCCCTCTCTGCCCTCCCGCCATGAACGCACCCCAACCGACCGCCTCCCCGACTTCGCCCCTGCAGGCCAAGGCCCGCCGCAAGCGCGCCCTGGTGCTGCTGGCCTCCGTGGTCGGCGTGGGCGCCGTCGCCTTCGGCCTGTACGACTGGCTGGTGGCCAGCCACTACGAACACACCGACAACGCCTATGTGCAAGGCAACATCGTGCAGATCACGCCGCAGACCGGCGGCACGGTGATGGCCATCGCCGCCGACGACACCGACTTCGTGCGCGCCGGCAGCACCCTGGTGCAGCTGGATCCGGCCGACGCGCGCGTCGCCCTGTCGCAGGCTGAAGCGCAGCTCGCCCAGGCCGTGCGCCAGGCGCGCACGCTGTACGCCAATAACGAGACGCTGGCCGCCCAGGTCCGCCTGCGCCAGGCCGACGCCACGCGCGCCCAGGCCGACATCGATCGCGCCCAAGCCGAGGTCGCCCGCGCGCAGGACGACGCGCGCCGGCGCCAGCAGCTGGCCAGCGCCGGCGCCGTCTCGCAGGAAGAGATGCAGCACGCGCAGACGCAGCTCACGGCCGCGCGCACCCAGCTGGCCGCCGCGCAGGCCGCCCTGGGCGCCGCGCAGGCGGGCGTGGCCGCCGCACGCGAGCAGCTGACCAGCAACCGTTCGCTGACGCAGGGGGTCGAGGTGCAGCAGCACCCCAGCGTCCTGGCCGCTGCGGGCAAGCTGCGCGAGGCCTGGCTGGCCAGCCGGCGCACGCAGTTGCTGGCCCCCGTCGACGGCTACGTGGCGCGGCGCAGCGTGCAGCTGGGCCAGCGCGTGGCCGCCGGCAGCCCGCTGATGGCCATCGTTCCGCTCAAGGAGGTCTGGGTGGACGCCAACTTCAAGGAAAACCAGCTGCGCAATCTGCGCCTGGGCCAGGCGGCCACCCTCACCGCCGACCTGTATGGCAAGAAAGTGCAGTACCGCGGCACCGTCGCCGGCATGGGCGTGGGCACGGGCGCGGCCTTTGCCCTGCTGCCGGCGCAGAACGCCACTGGCAACTGGATCAAGGTGGTGCAGCGCGTGCCGGTGCGCATCGCGCTGGATGCCGCCCAGGTGGCCGAGCACCCGCTGCGCGTGGGCCTGTCGATGAACGTCGAGGTGAATACGCGCCAGCAGGATGGCCCGTCGCTGGCCGAGGCGCCGCGCCGCGAGCCGCTGGCCAGCACGCGTGTGTTCGAGCAGCTGGAGGACGGCGCCGAGGCCGAGGTGTCGCGCATCGTCGAAGCCAACCTGGCCAAGTCCTGAGATGGCCGCGCCCCACCACCCGGCGCCGATGGCGCCGGTGCAGCCGCTGACCGGCAGCGCCCGCGCCTGGGGCACGCTGGCGCTGTCGGCGGCGACCTTCATGAACGTGCTGGACACGTCGATCGCCAACGTCTCGCTGCCGGCGATTGCCGGCGACCTGGGCGTCAGCCCCACGCAGGGCACCTGGGTCATCACCAGCTTCGCCGTGGCCAACGCGATTGCCGTGCCGCTCACCGGCTGGCTGTCGCAGCGCTTTGGCCAGGTGCGGCTGTTCGTGGCCAGCGTGGCGCTGTTCGTCATCGCCTCGCTCCTGTGCGGGCTGGCGCCCAACATGCCGCTCTTGATCGCCGCCCGGGCGCTGCAGGGCTTCGTGGCCGGGCCGATGATTCCGCTGTCGCAGGCGCTCCTGCTGTCGAGCTACCCGCGCGCGCTGGCGGGCCTGGCCATGGCGCTTTGGTCCATGACGACGCTGATCGCGCCGGTGATGGGACCGCTCCTGGGTGGCTGGATCACCGACAACATGAGCTGGCCGTGGATCTTCTACATCAACGTGCCGGTGGGCATCTGGGCGGTGTTCGTCACCTGGGCCATTTTTCGCGGGCGCGAAAGCGAGCGGCGTGCGCTGCCGATCGACTCCATCGGCCTGGCGCTGCTGGTCATCTGGGTGGGCGCCATGCAGCTGGTGCTGGACATCGGCAAGGAGCACGACTGGTTCGCCTCGCCGCTGGTGGTCTCCTGCGCCCTGGTGGCGGTGGTGGGCTTCCTGGCCTTCCTGATCTGGGAGCGCGGCGAGGAGCACCCGGTGGTGGACCTGACGCTGTTCAAGAACCGCAACTTCTGGGCCGGCGCGCTGGCCACGTCGGTGGGCTACGGCCTGTTCTTCGGCAACGTGGTGCTGCTGCCGCTGTGGCTGCAGCAGTACATGGGCTACACCGCCACGCAGGCCGGCGACATCATGGCGCCGGTGGGCCTGCTGGCGCTGGTGCTGTCGCCCATCGTCGGCAAGACCATCGGCCGGGTGGACCCGCGCCGCTACGCCACCTTCGCCTTCGTGGTGTTCGCCATCGTGCTGTGGATGCGCTCGCGCTTTTCCACCCAGGCGGACTTCGCCACCATCATGGTGCCGACCATCATTCAGGGCATCTCGATGGCGTTCTTCTTCATCCCGCTGGTGACCATCACGCTGTCGGAGATCGAGCCGGCGCGCATCCCGGCCGCCTCGGGGCTGTCGAACTTCATGCGCATCACGGCCGGCGCCATCGGCACCTCGGTCACGACCACGCTGTGGGAGCGGCGCGCCACGCTGCACCATGCGCAGCTGGTCGAGGGCCTGCACCCGGGCAGCCCCGGCTTCGACCAGGCTTCTGGCCTGCTGCGCGCGGCCGGCATGAGCGATGCCCAGGCGCTGACGCAGATGGAGCGCATGACCACGCAGCAGGCCTTCATGCTGGCGGCCAACGACATCTTCTACGCCTCGGCCGTGCTGTTCATGCTGCTGATCCCGCTGGTCTGGCTGGCACACCCGCCGCGCGCGGGCGCGGCCGGCGCGTCGGATGCGGCGGCCGGGGCGCATTGAGGGGCGGCCGGCCGGTTCAAAAAGGAGAGCTGCATCGCCTTCACCAGCCACGCCGGAAGCCGGTTTTCACAGATGCCGCTCCAGAAACTCCAGCGTCCGCGTCCAGGCCAGCTGCGCGGCAGCGGCGTCATAACTGCCGCGCTGGTCGCAGTGGAAACCGTGGTCGGCGTCGTACAGATGCACCTCGGCGTCCGGGTGCGCGGCGGCGAACTCCTGCACGCTCTTGACCGGGATGAAGGGGTCGCGCCGGCCGAAGTGCGCCAGCACCGGCACGCGCGGCGTGCGCGCCATTTCGGCTTTGGTGGTCATGCCGCCGCCGTAGTAGGGCACGGCGGCTGACAGGCCCTGTAGTTCGCAGGCGGCGCGCCAGGCGAGCAGGCCGCCATAGCAAAAGCCCATGACCGCCACGCGCGCGCCGCCGTCCCGGGCGGCGTGGTCGATGGCCGCCTGGATGTCGGCCAGCACGCCCGGTGCGGGCAGGGCCTCCACGGCGGCCTTGAGCTGCTTGCCGCGCTGCATGTCGGCGTCGCCATAGCCGAGTTCAACGCCCTTTTCCACCCGTGCGAAGGTGGACGGCGCCAGCGCCAGCCAGCCACGCGCGGCCAGGCGGCCGGCCACGTCGCGGATGTGGCTGTTGACGCCGAAAATCTCCTGCAGCAGCACCACCGCGCCGCGCGGCGTGCCCTCGGGGCTGGCGTGCCAGGCCGGCACGGAAAAGCCGTCGCCGGCGACGATATCGATCCACTGACCCATGAGAGTTGCCCTCCTGCGCAAATTGCCGGCCCATTGTGGCGGGCCGGCGCGCACGGCGTGCGTCAGCGTTCTTCGTCAGGGCAGCGAGGCCGGAGCGCGGGTCGGCTCAGGCCGCCTCGGCCTCGGCCAGCGCCTCCTCGCCCGAGGAGCAGGCGCCGCCGCAGCCCTGGATGGGCTCGGCCGGCAGCGCGGCGGGCTGGTGCACCACGCCGGTGGCCGGGTCGAAGCCGACGCGCCTGAGGTGCGCCGCCAGGGCCGCGTCCATACTGTCGGTGTGCTGCGGGAACCAGGTCGCCAGCTCTCCGGCCATGGCGCGCAGCACGCGCAGGTCGCCCTGCTCGCCGCCCTCGCGCATCACCTTCAGGACCACCTTGTGCTGCAGGCTGTGGCAGTTGCCGGAGGCGAACTGCGTGGCTTGCATCCAGCGGTCCTCCTGGGCGAAGTGCTCGCTGGTGTGCTCGACCAAGGCCTGCCAGGCGGTGGGCAGGTCGGCGTCGGGGGCCTCCTCGACGGCCTGCAGCAGCTGCACGAACTCCTGGTGCGTGCCGTCCATCTGGGGCAGGTCGAGGGCCAGGTCCTCGGACCATTGCAATGCGGCCATCGTCGTTTTCTCCTTGGGCTGGGGCGGCGCGCAGCCGCCCGTTCATTCACAAAGGCACGACTGTAGGAGGGGCCTGCGCCGCCTGCCTTGACCCATGTCATGTTGTCGGGCGGCGCTGTCGGGGCGCTACCAGGCGCAAAAAAACCCCGCCGGGTCGGGGCGGGGTTCGCGTGGGCCCAAAGGCCGCGGCGTTACTGCGCGTGGGTGCGCTTGGCGTCGGCCACGCACTTGTCCTTGGCGTCGCCGCTCATGCTGTCGCAGCGTTCCTTGGCAGCCTTGTACTCGGCCTCGCGGGTGGCCTCGGCGGCGTCCTTCCTGGTTTCAGCCACATTGGCCTGCTTGGCCAGGTTGGCGTTGTCCGTGGCGGGCTTGGCCTGGGCGCGTGCCACCTTGGCGTTCTCCTTGGCTGCCACATGGGCGGCCTTGGCGTCCTTCTTGCACACGTCCTTGTCGTTGCCCTTCAGGTCCTCGCACTTTTCCTTGGCGACTTCATAGTCGGCGTCGGCGCGGGCCTCGTGCACCTTGCTGGTGTGCTTGTCGCTGGGTTTGTACTGCGCTTCGAGCTGCGCCTTGGCAACCTTCTCGTTGCCCTCGGCTTCCTTCTTGCAGACATCCTTGGCGTTGCCCTGCAGTGGCTCGCACTGGGCCTTGGCGGCCTTGTAGTCGGCCTCGATGCGGTCCTTGGCGGCCTTGTGCTCGTCCTTGGACATGGCCATGCCGGAGGTGGCGAGCAGGCCGGCGACGGCCAGGGCCATCAGATTGCGTAGGTGCTTCATGGTGTGTCTTCCTTGGATGGCAGTTGCGTGGGCTGCTTCAATCCCAGCGGAAGTCGGGGTTGGCGCGCTCCCAGGTGTTGAGCTGCTCCTCGGCGGCCTCCTTGGCCAGGCCCTGGCGCTCCTGCAGCTTGCCCAGCATCTGGTCGCGCTTGCCGGCAATGACGTCCATGTCGTCGTCGGTCAGCTTGCCCCACTGCTCCTTGACCTTGCCCTTGAATTGCGTCCAGTTGCCCTTCATGCGGTCTTCGTTCATGGCTCTCTCCTTGTGTGGTTTGCAAAGGTGTCGTGTGAACCGCCTGCCGCCGCGGTCTGCAGCTGGTGCAGGCGATGCGGCGAGAGGCGATGGATGCACTGTAGAGAGAGCTTCGCTTGCGGCCTGTCGGCAAAAAACGCGCACGCTGCCGGCGGGGTGCCCCACGCGCGTGTAGGCGGGGCGCCCGGCCCCGTCCCGCCCCGGCCCTTAGCGCCCGAGCGTGGCGAGCCAGTCGGCCAGTTCGTCGGCGGCCTGCGCGGCAGCTTCGGCCAACGCGCGCGCGCCGCCGGTGGAGTCGGCCGTGGCGGCCGGGCGCCGCACCACGAACAGGCGCTGGGCCACCAGCGTTTCGCCCGCGGCGCTGGCGTCGGCCACCAGGGCACGCATGCGCAGCAAGCCGTGGCTTTGCTGTGGCGCACTGAAGATCTGGCTGAACTCCTCGACCTGCACGCGCAGCACCGTGGGCATGCGCCCGGGCCCGCTCATCAGGGCCAGGCCGTCGTCGCCGGTCAGCACGGCGCGCTGCTGGCCCAGCCGGGCGCGCAGCGCCTGCTGCATCAGCACCGCCGGCGCCTGGCTCCAGCGCGCCTGGGTGTAGGGCAGCAGGCGCTGGTCATTGGAATAGGCCAGGCGATACAACAGGCCCAGGCTGCCCTCGGGCTGGCCCAGCATTTCGACTTCGGCCAGCGCCAGCGGCGGCAGGCTCTGCACTCCCGTCTGCAGGGGCTGCGACAGGCCGGGTCCGAAGTCGTAGAGGTCGGCGCGCACGGGTGGCTGGGGCAGTGCCGAACAGCCGCCCAGGGCCAGAACGGAAAACAGGGAAAAAGCCGTTAAAACCTTTGATGTACAACGATTCATTGCTACGTTTTTCAAATGCTTCATGGCTTTCCTGTGCGGGCTGTGGGAAGGGGGGTGCGGGGCGGCGCCGGCCTCTGGCCTGAGGCTCAGCGCGGCGCCTGGAAGCCCGGCTCTCCCGGGCCGGCGGCGGCGCGGCCGCTGCCGTAGAGGAGCGACTGCGGGTTGTCGCTGATGCCCGAGGCCGTGCGGCCCAGGCGGCGGGCGGCGCGCGCCGTCTCGTCGGCGGCGTGGTTCAGGCGCGGCAGCGTGACGCGGCCGAAGCGGTCGGCCGCACCGGCCAGCGAGCGCGAGCCCGCGGCGATCTCGTCGATGGGCCCGCCCTCGGCGCTCAGGCGCTGCACGGCAGTCGCCACCTCGTCGGCGGCGCGGCCGGCGTTGTCGCCTGCCTGGCGCAGCGCCGCCAGGGTCTGGCGTGCTTCCTGCGCCACCTGCGGCACTACGGCCAGCGCCGGGTTCAGGCGCGTGTCCACGGTCTGCTCCAGGCGCTTGGCCAGCTGGCCGACGTTGCTCGCGGCGTCGCCGATCTGGTCGATGGCGCGCGCCAGGCGCTGCTGGTTTTCCTCGGCCAGCAGTTCGTTGATGCGCTGCGTGGCCTCCTGCACCTGACCCAGGATGGCCGGGCCCTGCTCGGCCAGCTGGCTGAAGGGCGAGGACTGCAGGGGCAGGCGCGGCAGGCCGCTCGGGCCCGGCGGCGGCGCCGGCTGGGGCTGCTGCGCGTCGTCGAGCTGGATGTGCGCCAGGCCCGTGACGCCCTGGTAGCCCAGCGTGGCAAACGTGGTGGGGCTGATGGGCGCGCTGGTGTTGACGGCGATGCGGATCAGCACGTTGCCGCTGACCTCGCGGTCGAAGCCGATGGAGGTCACCCGGCCCACGGAGACGCCCTTGTAGCGCACCGCCGCCTGCGACTGCAGGCCGCTCACGCTGTCCTTGCTCGACAGTTCGTAGTACTTGTAGCTGGTCTGGTCGCGCGTGAGCCACAGCGCCAGGCCCGCCAGCAGCGCGGCGACGACCAGCACGAAGAGGCCCGCGGCCAGGGCGTGGGACTTGTTTTCCATCAGGCTTGCTCCGGTAGGGTGGCGCCTGGCCGGGCCAGGGCACGGCGGCCGCGTTCGCCGAGAAAGAAGTGTTCGATGAAGGGGTGGGGAAAGCGCGCCACCTCCTCGGGTGTGCCCTGCACGATGACGCGCCGCTCGGCCAGCACCGCCACGCGGGTGGACAGGTCGTACAGGGTGTCGAGGTCGTGCGTCACCATGATCACCGTGAGCCCGAGCGCGGCGTGCAGCTCGCGCAGCAGGTCGCAGAACTCGTCGGAGCTGTTCGGGTCCAGCCCGGCCGTGGGCTCGTCGAGCAGCAGCAGCGGCGGGTCCATGATGAGTGCGCGCGCCAGCGCCACGCGCTTGATCATGCCGCCCGAGAGGTCGGCCGGCATGCGCGTGGCGTGCTCGGCCGCCAGGCCCACCATGCGCAGCTTGACCAGCGCCGCGTCGGTGACCAGGCCGTCCTGCAGCGTGCCCAGCTCGCGCAGGGCAAAGGCGATGTTCTCCAGCACGCTGAAGGCCGAGAACAGCGCTCCGTGCTGGAACAGCATGCCCACGCGGGCGCTGGCGCCGTCACCGCCCAGCTGCGCCGCCGGCCGGCCCAGCACGGTGACGCTGCCGCGCGTGGGCACCGTCAGGCCCAGGATATGGCGCAGCAGCACCGTCTTGCCCGTGCCCGAGCCGCCCACCAGCGACAGGATCTCGCCGCGGCGCACCGTCAGATCCAGGTTTTCGTGCACGGCAAAGGCCTCGCTGCCGCGGCCGAACACGGTGGCCAGGCCCCGGATCTCGACCACGGGCGGCGCCTGGGAAGTATCGGGAACGGGTGTCTGCTGGTTCACTAGAACCCCACGTTCTTGAACGCCACGGCAAACAGCGCGTCCACGATGATGACCATGGTGATGGCGCTGACCACCGAGGCCGTCGTGCCCTCGCCCAGGCTCTGGGTGTTGGGCTTGACGCGCAGCCCCCAGTGGCAGCCGATGAGCGCGATGAACACGCCGAACACCGTGGACTTGGCCATGGCCAGCCACAGGTTGGACACGTCCACGGCGTTGGGCAGGGCCTGGGCGAAGTAGGCCGGCGAGATGCCCATGGCCAGGTCGGCAGCCAGCATGCCGCCGGCCAGCGCCGCCAGCGTGGTCCACAGCGCGATCAGCGGCATGGCCAGCCCCAGCGCCAGCGCGCGCGGCATGACCAGGCGAAAGCCCTGCGGTATGCCCATGACGCGCATGGCGTCGAGCTCCTCGGTCACGCGCATCACGCCGATCTGTGCCGTGATGGCCGAGCCCGAGCGCCCGGCCACCAGGATGGCGCCCAGCATGGGCCCGAGCTCGCGGATCAGCGAGATGCCCAGGATGTTGACGATGAAGGCCTCGGCGCCGAACTGGCGCAGCTGCAGGCTCATCAGGTAGGCCAGCACCACGCCGATCAAAAAGCCCACCAGCGCCGTGATGGGCAGGGCCGTGGTGCCCATGCGGTAGAGGTGGCCCGAGATGTCGCGCCAGGGCCCGCGCCGGGGCCGGCGCAGCAGCTGCAGCATGTCCAGGTGCAGCTGGCCGATCAGCTGCACCAGGTGCTTGAAGTGGTCCAGCGCGTGCAGCACCTGCGCGCCCAGGCGGTCCACCAGTGCGGCCAGCGTCAGGCGCGGGCGCGCGGGCCGCTCGGTGGTGTATTGCGCGACCCGCTCGAACATGGCGCGCTGGGCGTCGTCCAGCGCCAGCTGCCCGGGCCAGCGCCGGCCCCAGTGGTCCCACAGCACCTGCGCGCCCACGTGGTCCAGGCGCGCCAGACCCGACAGGTCCCATGCCGAACCGGCAGGCGCCGCGCGTAGCTCGCCCTCCAGGCGCTTCCAGGCGCGCCGGTCGGCAAAGGCGGCCGCCACCCAGTCGCCGCGCACACGCGCCAGCGGCGCACGGATGTCGGCGCCAGCGGCGTTCGTGTCGCGCTCGATGGAGGGCGGGGTCAGACCGGGCATGGAGCGGCAGTTTTGCACATTCCACCAGCGTGCCGCCAATCGCCCGGAAAAAACATCGATAACGGCCCCAGGTGCTGCAAGACAGGGCCTTGCCGCTACTTAAAACATAGCCTGCCGTGCTTTCCCTCTCGACAGCGGCGCGCGTCTGCTCACAATGGCGCCGGCGCCCGTTGCGGGCGACAAAGTACGGGCACCCATGAGCGACACCACTTTCGACTACATCATCATCGGCGGCGGCACGGCAGGCGCCCTGCTGGCCAACCGCCTGAGCGCCGACCGGGGCAAGCGCGTGCTGCTCGTGGAGGCGGGCAACAAGGACGACTACCACTGGATCCACGTGCCGGTGGGCTATCTCTATTGCATCGGCAACCCGCGCACCGACTGGCTCTACCAGACGGAGGCCGACCCGGGCCTGAACGGCCGCAGCCTGCGCTACCCGCGCGGCAAGACGCTGGGCGGCTGCAGCAGCATCAACGGCATGATCTACATGCGCGGCCAGGCGCGTGACTACGACGGCTGGGCCGAGCAGGTGGGCGACGACGCCTGGACGTGGCAAAACGTGCTGCAGGCCTTTCGCCGGCACGAAGACCACTGGCGACTGGACCAGCCGGAGACGGCCAGCGAGGACTTCAAGCGCCTGCATGGCAGCAAGAGCACGGGCGGCAGCGGCGAATGGCGCGTGGAGCGCCAGCGTCTGCGCTGGGACCTCCTGGACGCCTTCGCCCAGGCGGCGCAGCAGGCCGGCATCCCGGCCACCGACGACTTCAACGGCGGCGACAACGAGGGCGTGGGCTATTTCGAGGTCAACCAGAAGGCCGGCTGGCGCTGGAACACGGCCAAGGCCTTCCTGCGCCCGACCTGCTACGGCCGGCCCAACTTCGAGCTGTGGACGCACGCCCAGGCTACGCGGCTGCTGGTGGAGCGCCAGGCGGATGGCACCCAGCGCTGCACCGGCGTGCAGGTCTGGACGGGCAGCGAGATGGTCATGGCGCACGCCACGCGCGAGGTCATCCTGAGTGCGGGCGCCATCAACTCGCCCCAGTTGCTGCAGCTGTCGGGCATCGGCCCGGGCGAGCTGCTGCACGCGCGCGGCATCCCGCTCGTGCACGACCTGCCCGGGGTGGGCGCCAACCTGCAGGACCACCTGCAGATCCGCGCCATCTACAAGGTGCGGGGCGTGCCCACGCTCAATCAGCTGACCAGCACGCTGCTGGGCAAGGCGCGCATCGGGCTGGAGTATGCGCTCAGGCGCACCGGGCCCATGAGCATGGCGCCCTCGCAGCTGGGCGCCTTCACGCGCAGCAGCCCGGCGCAGGAGCGCGCCAACATCCAGTTCCACGTGCAGCCGCTGTCGCTCGACGCCTTCGGCGAGCCGCTGCACACCTTTCCAGCCTTCACCGCCAGCGTGTGCAACCTGCAGCCGACCAGCCGCGGCAGCGTCACGATCAAGAGCGCGCGCTTCGAGGACGCGCCGGCGATTGCGCCCAACTACCTGTCCACGCCCGAGGACCGGCAGGTGGCCGCCGACAGCCTGCGCGTGGTGCGGCGCATCGCGGCCCAGCCGGCGCTGGCGCGCTTTGCGCCCGAGGAGTACAAGCCCGGCCCGCAGTACGAGAGTGACGAGGACCTGGCGCGCCTGGCCGGCGACATCGCCACCACCATCTTCCACCCCGTGGGCACGACGCGCATGGGCCGGGCGGACGACCCGATGGCCGTGCTCGACGCGCGCCTGCGCGTGCGCGGCATCGAGGGCCTGCGCGTGGTGGACGCGGGCGCCATGCCCACCATCACCAGCGGCAACACCAACAGCCCCACGCTGATGATGGCCGAGATGGCCGCACAGTGGCTGCGCCGCGATGCGCGCGAGGGCGCGACGCCCGCCAGCGCCGCCGTCCCTACCGCAGCCTGAGGGAAAACCCCGGCTGCGCCGGCACGTTCGGTTGGTTACAGTCGCCCCACTCGACGCGCGCCTCGGCACGCCAAGCGAGGGGACCGAGGAGACAAAAACACCCCAACACAACAACACCAAGCTTGAGCAAGGCGCCCGCATGAGACGCCCTCTTTTTTCAAGGCACCTGCACCCAGGTGCCTTTTTATTTTGTCTCAAGTTCTGGCGTTTTTGCCACCTTTCCCTTGTCCTGAAATGGCCTGCAGCTATCAATAGGGAAGCACTCTCGGTGCGACAATCGCGGCCATGGAATGGATCATCGTCTCGCTGGCCTCGCTGCTGGCCGGTTTCGTGGACGCGATCGTGGGCGGCGGCGGGCTGATCCTGCTGCCGGCCCTGTTTGCCACCTTCCCCACCGCCGCGCCCGCCACGCTCATGGGCACCAACAAGAGCGCGGCCATCTGGGGCACCGGCATCGCCACCTGGCAGTACAGCCGGCGCGTGACCATGCGCTGGCAGGCCATGCTGCCGGCCACGGCGGCGGGCTTTGCCGGCGCTTTTGCGGGCGCCTGGGTGGTCACGCTGATCTCGGCGGACTTCCTGCGCAAGCTGCTGCCGCTGGTGCTGGTCGCGCTGCTCCTCTACACCCTGGCCAGAAAGGACCTGGGCCGCACCCATGCGCCGCGCCTGGCCGCGCGCGCCGAAGTCTGGGCAGCCAGCGCCATCGGCCTGGCCATCGGTTTCTACGACGGCTTCTTCGGCCCGGGCACGGGCAGCTTCTTCGTGTTCCTGTTCGTGCGCGTGCTGGGCTACGATTTTCTGCACGCCTCGGCCTCGGCCAAGCTGCTGAACCTGGCAACCAACGTCGCGGCGCTGATCCTGTTTGCCGCCAAGGGCCACGTGTGGTGGCACTTCGCCCTGCCGCTGGCGCTGGCCAACGTGGTCGGCAGCCTGCTGGGCGCGCACCTGGCGCTCAAGCACGGCGCGGGCTTCGTGCGCGGCATCTTCATCGTCGTGGTCGGCGCGCTGATCGTGAAGACCGGCTGGGACGCCTTCTTGCGCTGACCCCCTTCGCCCCCAGCTGCGGGCTTTGCCATTTTTGCCCGAGGAGCTTCCCGATGACCACCGTGACCCTGATCGGCGCCCCCACCGACGTCGGCGCCAGCGTGCTGGGCGCCAGCATGGGCCCGGACGCCCTGCGCATCGCCGGCCTGGCGCGCGCGCTGCAGGCCCTGGGCCTGGCCGTGCAGGACGGCGGCAACCTGCGCGGCCCGGGCAATCCGCAGGCGCTGCCCCAGGACGGCTTTCGCCACCTCGACGAGGTGGTGCAGTGGAACCGGACGGTCTATGAGGCTACCGGCGCGGCGCTGGCCCAGGGTCAGCTGCCGCTGCTGATGGGCGGCGACCACTGCCTGGCGATCGGCTCCATCAGCGCCGTGGCCGCGCACTGCCGCGCCCGGGGGCGGCGCCTGAAGGTGCTGTGGTTCGACGCGCACGCCGACGCCAACACGCCCGAGACCTCGCCGTCGGGCAACATCCACGGCATGCCCGTGGCCTGCCTGCTGGGGCTCGGCCCGCACGCCCTGTCGCAGCTGGCCGGAAGCACGGCGCTGGCGGCCGGCGAGATCGCGCTGATCGGCGTGCGCAGCGTCGACGCGGTGGAAAAACGCTTCGTCGCCGAGCACGGCATCGAGGTCTATGACATGCGCACCATCGACGAGCTGGGCATGCGCGCAGTGATGCAGGCGGCGCTGGCCGGGGTGGACGCGCACACCCACCTGCACGTGAGCTTCGACATGGATGCCATGGACCCTTCCGTCGCCCCCGGCGTGGGCACCGACGTGCGCGGCGGCCTGACCTACCGCGAGACGCAGCTGTGCATGGAAATGCTGG
>NZ_DAMCAM010000053.1:0-20092 GCF_032059615.1 Melaminivora sp.
GATCAGCGAAGCCTTGAACTATACACCAGAAATCCAGCCAGTTGCAAGACCGGGGGAAGAAAGTTTTTTAGGACCGCTCTTCCCGTCCTCTCTCATCGTTGAGCCGCATTGCGGCAAAAGCGTTGAGCGAGCCGCGCAGTATATCCGGAAAATCTGGCCCGGTTGAAAAATCTCTCTCAGCCTCTCAAAGTTTCCACTTTTCCAGCAGCTTGTCGGGCGTGAGGTTGTCGTAACCCTCGAACGGCTGATGGATCCATGGGTTGGTCGGGAGGAACTCGACAGAGTAATCCGGGGTGAACGTCGAGAAACCCTTGGTCCAGATGACGGCGCTGCGCAGCTCGGTGATGGGCGCGTAGTTGGTCTTGAGCATGTGGATCACCGCGTTCAGCGTATGGCCCGAGTCGGCCAGATCGTCCACCAGCAGCACCCGCCCGGCAATCTCTCCCCTAGGCGTCGTGATGAAGCGTGCAATGTCCAGATGCCCCTGCACCGTGCCGGCTTCAGCGCGGTAGGAACTGGTGGACATGATGGCCAGGGGCTTGTCGAAGATGCGGCTCAGGATGTCGCCCGGGCGCAGCCCGCCGCGGGCCAGGCACAGGATGGTGTCGAACTCCCAACCCGACTGATGCACCTTGAGCGCGAGCTTTTCGATCAGGTTGTGGTATTCGTCATAGCTCACATAGAGGTGCTTGCCATCTTCCGTCAGCATGTTTGCTCCCATTTCCATAGCTTCATCCCCTTGATGCACAAGGGTTTGAAGCATATTTGTATAAATATTTGGGTTCACTGCGCCAGGTAGGGGTTGCGCAGCAGGATGGTGTGGTCGCGGTCCGGGCTGGTCGAGATGACCGCAACCGGCACGCCGGACGTCTGTTCGATACGCTCCAGGTAGCGCCGCGCGTTGGCCGGCAGCGCCTCATAGTCGGTCACGCCCACGGTGGTTTCGCTCCAGCCGGGCAGGCGCTCATAGATGGGTATGCAGCGGGCGATCTCCTCGGCGCCCATCGGCAGCAGGTCGATGCGCTCGCCGTCGAGCTCGTAGCCGACGCACAGGCACAGCTCGGACAGGCCATCGAGCACGTCCAGCTTAGTGATGCACAGCCCCGTCAGGCCATTGACCTGGGCGCTGCGCTTGAGCAGGGCTGCGTCGAACCAGCCGCAGCGGCGGCTGCGCCCGGTGGTCACGCCGCGCTCGGCCCCGATGGTGCTCATGTGGTAGCCAGGCGTACCCGGCTTCTCCCATTCCAGCTCGGTCGGGAACGGACCGCCGCCCACGCGTGTGCAATACGCCTTGGTGATGCCCAGCACGTAATGCAGCAGGCTGGGGCCCACGCCGGCACCGGCCGCGGCGTTGCCCGCCACGCAGTTGCTCGACGTCACATAAGGATAAGTGCCGTGGTCCACGTCCAGCAGCGTGCCCTGGGCACCTTCGAACAGCAGATTGCTGCCTGCCGCGTGGGCCTCATTGAGCTCGCGCGAGACGTCGGCCATCATGGGGCGCAGCACCTCGGCGTGACGCATGGCCTCTTCATAGACCGCGTCGAACTGTACGGCCCCGTCCCGCAGATAAGGCTGCAGGGCCTCGCCGAACTGGAAGTCGCGCGAGCCCAGGAAGGTGGTCAGCACGTGGTTGTGCAAGGCCAGCAGTTCGCGCAGCTTGACGGCGAAACGCTCCGGATTCTTCAGGTCCTGCACCCGCAGGGCGCGGCGCGCGATCTTGTCCTCATAGGCTGGGCCAATGCCCCGGCCCGTGGTGCCGATCTTCTCGGCCCCACCCTGCTCGCGGGCTGCCTCGCGCGCCACGTCCAGCGCCACGTGGAAGGGCAGGATCAGCGGGCAGGCCTCGCTCACACGCAGGCGCGAACGTACCTCGACCCCCGCCTTTTCGAGACCGACGATTTCTTCGAGCAGCTTGGCCGCCGACAGCACCACGCCATTGCCGATGTAGCACTTGACCCCCGGGCGCATGATGCCGCTGGGAATCAGGTGCAGCGCCGTCTTCACGCCGTTGATGACCAGGGTGTGGCCGGCGTTGTGCCCGCCCTGGAAGCGCACCACGCCCTGCGCGCTCTCGGTGAGCCAGTCCACCAGCTTGCCCTTGCCCTCGTCGCCCCACTGGGTGCCGACCACGACGACGTTACGACCCTTGCTTGTCTGCATGTCCAATCCGATCCAAAACTCAAAAACCAAATCCCGCAGGCGCGCCGCGCGGGCTCATCCGAGGGCGCGCACCACCCACTGCCCGTCCAGCTGCACCAGCTCGCGATCACAACTGAATTCATCGACCTCGCTGCCATGCTCGGAGAGCATGCACACGACCGTCTCGCCCTGCTGACGCAGTGCGGTGATGGCGGCGCCGGCCTCTCCGTTGCAGTTCCAGGGTGCACGGATGGCTGCGCGCAGCGGCCGCGGCGCCACCACGCCCACCAACTGGCGCACATCCAGGCTGAAACCCGCGGCCGGCCGGTTGCGTCCGAAGGCCGCGCCGACTTCGTCGTAGCGTCCGCCGCGCACCAGGGCATCGCTGGCTCCGGGCGTGTAGATCGCAAACCGCGTGCCGCTGTAGTAGGCGTAGCCGCGCAGGTCGGCCAGGTCGAAAGACACCCGCGCGCCCTGCACGTGGCTCGCAATGGTTTGCAAATCTGATAGCGCATCAGCGATGCCTGGAGCCGCCTTGAGGGCAATTTTTGCCTCATCCAGCACGCGCTCGTCGCCATACAGCTGCAGCAGCGCCAGCAGACCCTCGCGCGAGGCGGCCGGAAACTTGCGTGTGAGGCCCGCCAGTTCGCTCGCATCCTTGGCAGCCAGCGCTGCATGCACCTGATTGAGCATTGCCAGATCGACCGGCACCCCCGCCAGCAGGGCGCGCACGATGCGCACGTCGGCCAGATCGACGCTGGCATCGCTCACCTGCGCCACGCGCAGGCACTGCAGCGCCAGCTGGACGGCCTCGATGTCGGCCTCGAGCCCGGCGTGGCCATAAATCTCGGCACCGAACTGCAGCGGCTCGCGCGTGGCGTGGGGCCGGTCCGGGCGGGTATGCAGCACCGGGCCGCAGTAGCACAGCCGCGTCACCCCCCCGCGGTTGAGCAGGTGCGCATCGATGCGTGCGACCTGCTGGGTGGTGTCGGCGCGCAGGCCGAGCGAGCGGCCCGACAGCTGGTCCACCAGCTTGAAGGTCTGCAGGTCCATGGCCTCGCCTGCGCCGGTGAGCAGGGATTCCAGGTGCTCCAGCAGCGGCGGCATGACCAGCTCATAGCCGTAGCTGCGCGCCGTATCGAGCAGGCCGCGGCGCAGTTCTTCGATGTGGCGGGCCTCGGAGGGCAGCACATCGGCAATGTGATCCGGCAGGACCCAGGCGGACATGGAAGAGGGAAGGCTGTTGAAAAAGGGATTCTATCGACTCGGGCGCCGCCCTTTGCGGCGCCGCGCCCGGGCCGTTGTTCAGGCAAGCAGCGCGAGCATGCACACCCCGGCCAGCAGGCTCAGGAATGCACAAAAGCGGATCTGCCCGTCGCGCAAGCGCAACACCTGCATGAACATGCGGCGCCAGCCCGCGGGCGAGAGGAGGGGCAGCAGCCCCTCGATCACCAGGACCATGCCCAGCGCCGCCAGCCAGTTGCCCGACCAGTCCACGCCCGCGGCCCGCTGTGCTTACTGGCCGGCGCGGGCGGCGGAGCCCGAACCGCGCAGGGCCTTGAAGAACTCGGTGGAAGACGGGTCCACGACCATGACATCGCTCTTGCGGCTGAAGCTGGACTTGTAGGCCTCCAGGCTCCGGTAAAACTGGGCGAACTGCGGATCGCGTCCGAAGGCCTCGCCGTAGGTGCGCGCCGCCTCGGCATCGCCCTCGCCCTTGACCTTCTGGGCATCGCGATAGGCATTGGCCACCGCGATCTCGCGCTGGCGGTCGGCGTCGGCACGAATCTTCTCGCCCTCGGCAGCGCCGGTGGAGCGCAGCTCGTTGGCCACGCGCTTGCGCTCGGCCTCCATGCGGCGATAGACGGACTCGGTGATGGCCTCGACGTAGTCCACGCGCGTGATGCGCACGTCCACCACGTCCACACCCCAGGGCTTGGCGCCGCGCACGGCCTCCAGCACCTCGCGCTTGACGTCCGACATGAGGGCATCACGTTTGGTGGACAGCAGCTCGCGCACGGTGCGGCGGTTGACCTCTTCCTGGAAGGCGTTGCGCACCACGCGGTTGAGCTGCAGGGCGCCGGCGCCCTCATCCAGACCCACGTTGCGGATGTACTCCGACGGGTCGGTGATCCGCCAGCGCACGTACCAGTCGATGACCACGCGCTGCTTCTCGGCCGTCAACATCGATTCGGTGTCAGAGCTGTCGAGCGTCAGCAGACGCTTGTCGATGTAGCGCACGTTCTGAAACGGCGGCGGCAGCTTGAAATTCAAGCCCGGTTCGGTGATGACTTCCTTGATCTGCCCCAGGGTATAGACCACGCCGAACTGGCGCTGGTCGACCACGAAGAGCATGGAACTGAGCAAGGCCAGCGCCACCAGCACGCTGGCGGCAAGAAATCCGATTCTGTTCACTCGGCAAACTCCTATCGTGTCTCGCGCTCGCGCGAGCGGCCCGCGTCACGCAGGCGCGAGTCGCCCGGCAGCGCCGGCGCATTGGCCGCAGCAGGCGACGGCCCGGCACCGGGCGCGGCAGAAGACGCGTCCGCGCCGCTGGCGGCGGGCGGGTTCTGCGTGACGCTCTGCATGATCTTGTCGAGGGGCAGATACAGCAGGTTGGAGCCTTGGCGCGACTCCACCAGCACCTTGGTCACGTTGCCGTAGATCTGCTGCATGGTCTCCAGGTACATGCGGTCGCGTGTGACCTGGGGGGCCTTCTGGTATTCCGTCAGGATGGAGGAAAAGCGCTGCGCATCGCCCTGGGCCTGGGCGACGATGCGCGCCTTGTAGGCAGCCGCCTCCTCGCCCAGCCGCGAGGCCGTGCCGACCGCGCGCGGGATCACGTCGTTGGCGTAGGCCTGGGCCTCGTTCTTGGCGCGTTCGCGCTCCTGCCCTGCCTTGAGCACGTCGTCGAATGCCGCCTGGACCTGCTCGGGCGGGCGCACCCCGCCTTGCTGCAGGTTGATGCCCACGACCTCGACACCCACCTTGTAGCGGTCCAGGATGGACTGCATCAGCTTGCGCACGCGCGGCGCGATCTGGTCACGCTCCTCGGCAAGGGCCGAGTCCATGCGCATCTTGCCGACCACCTCACGGACCGCCGTCTCGGCGGCCTGGACCACGGCGTCGGCCGGGTTGCGACTCTCGAACAGCCAGGCGCGCGCGTCGTTCAGACGATATTGCACGGCGAACTTGATCTCGACGATGTTCTCGTCTTCGGTCAGCATGGCCGACTCGCGCAGGCCCGTGCTCTTGATGATGCTGTCGCGCCCCACGTCCACCGAACGGATCTGCGTGACAAACACCAGCTCATGGCGCTGGATGGGATACGGCAGGCGCCAGTTGAAGCCGGCGCTCACTGTGCTCTTGTATTTGCCAAACTGGGTGATGACGGCCTGCTGGCCTTCCTGCACGATGAAGAAACCCGTGCCCAGCCAGATCAGCACGGCGATCGCGGCAATCACGCCCAGGCCCACGCCGGCATTCTTCATGTCGGGCTGAAAGCCTCCGCCGCCCAGCGGGCCAGGTGCCTGGCCACGCCCTCCCCCGCCGCCGCCACGCCCGCCGAACAGGCCGCCGAGCTTGCGGTTCAGGTCGCGCCACAGCTCGTCGAGGTCGGGCGGCTGCCCTCCGCCCTGGTTGCTGTCGCGGCCCCGGCCGCCCTGGGGGCGGTTGTCGCCCGGCCGTTCCGGCTCGGGGCGCGAATTGCCGTCGTTGCCATCATCGCCACGGCCCCAGCGCGGGTCGTTGAGATTGAAAACCCCCCGGATGCGCGCAGGCAGCAGGGCCCAGCGCGAGGAGCGGTCAGGTAGGTTCATGCGCGGATTCTCTTGTTCTCTAAAGACGCAAAAAAGCAAGCGCCATTGTGCCCAATCAGCCTGCGGGGTCCGCCAATTCAGGCCCGGGCGGAGGGGGCATGGCATCGCTCGCGGCACGGCCGGCCAGTGCCATGCGGGCCAGCTGCTCACGCAGGGCTGGCATGCCCGTGCCGGTGCGGGCGCTCACGAAGACGCGGGGGACCGGGCGCCCTCCCAGCTCGTAGCAGTCTTCCAGCAGCGCCGGACGGGACGGCTCGGCAATGGCGTCGAGCTTGTTGAACACCAGCAGCTGGGCAATGTCGGCGGCGCCGATCTCGGTCAGCACCGCCTGGACCTGCGCAATCTGCTCCGGGTAGCCCGGATTGGCCGCGTCCACCACGTGCAGCAGCAGGTCCGCGTCGACCGCCTCCTGCAAGGTTGCTTCGAAGGCATCGACCAGGCCGTGCGGCAGGTCGCGGATGAAGCCCACGGTGTCCGACAGCGACACCGAACCCACGTCCTGGCCCAGGTAGAGCTGGCGCGTGGTGGTGTCCAACGTGGCAAAGAGCTGGTCGGCGGCATAGGCACGCGCCTTGACCAGCGCGTTGAACAGCGTGGATTTGCCGGCATTGGTGTAGCCGACCAGGGAGATGTTGAAAGTCTCGCGGCGTTCGCGCTGGCGCCGCTGGGTGCCGCGCTGGCGCTTGACCTTGACCAGGCGCTCGCGCGTGCGCTTGATGGCATCGTCGATCATGCGCCGGTCGAGCTCGATCTGGCGCTCACCCGGGCCGCCGCGCGTGCCGATGCCGCCGCGTTGGCGCTCCAGGTGCGACCAGCGGCGCACCAGGCGGGTGGACAGGTATTGCAGGCGTGCCAATTCGACCTGCAGTTTGCCCTCGTGGCTGCGCGCGCGCTGGGCAAAGATCTCCAGGATCAGCAGGGTCCGGTCGTTGACCGGCAGGCCGATGTGGCGCTCCAGGTTGCGTTGCTGCGCCGGGCTCAGCGCCTGGTCGAACAACACCTCCTGGGCGCCGTGCATCTCCGCCAGCAGGCGGATCTCGTCGGCCTTGCCGCTGCCCACGAAGAGCGCCGCATCGGGCACCTTGCGCTTGCAGGTCAGGCGTGCAACGGGGTCGAGACCGGCCGTCTGCGCCAGCAGGCCCAGCTCTTCGAGCTCGTCGTCGAAATGAGGCAGGCCGAAATCCACGCCGACCAGAAGAACCGGCGCGGCGTGGCCATCAGAAGGGGTTAGGGAAGGATTCAAGACCGCAGGTGCGTGTTGCGCTTGGCGGTTGCACCCCAGGGCAGCGATGTGCTGCCGCCAGGCTCACCGGGCTTCGGCCGCGCCGGCTTCGCCGGAGTCGCTGGCCTCGGCGGTGGAGAAATTGACGGGACGACCCGGAACGATGGTCGAGATGGCGTGCTTGTAGACCATCTGCGTCACGGTGTTGCGCAGCAGCACCACGTACTGGTCGAAGGACTCGATCTGACCTTGCAACTTGATGCCGTTGACCAGGTAGATGGACACCGGCGTATGCTCGCGGCGCAGGGCGTTGAGGAAGGGATCTTGCAACAGCTGACCTTTATTGCTCACGATATTCTCCGTGTTCAGAAGTGTTGTTGTGGTGCAGCACCTTACCACAGCCTTGCGCCCTTGCAGGGCCCGGGGAATCAGCTGCCACTCTTGTCCGCGTAGGGGTTGCTGCTGGTCTTCATCTCGATGCGCAGGGGCGTACCGGCCAGGTTGAATTCCTTGCGGAACCGTCCCTCCAGGAAGCGCTTGTAGGCCTCGGTCACGTGTTCGAGCGAATTGCCGTGCACCACGATGACCGGCGGGTTCATGCCGCCCTGGTGGGCATAGCGCAGCTTGGGCCGGAACATGCCCGAGCGCTTGGGACTCTGGAACTGCACGGCCTCCAGCAGCACCCGCGTGAGCACCGGCGTGGGCATTTTGCAGTTGGCGGCCTTGTAGGCCTGCAGCAGCGACGTCCACAACGGCCCCAGGCCCTGTCGGCGAATGGCCGAGATGAAATGCATCGGCGCAAACTTGAGGAACGACAGCCGCGTCTCGATGGAGCGCTCGAGCAGCTGGCGCTCGTAGTCGTCGACCGCATCCCACTTGTTCACCGCCACGACCACGGCACGACCACTTTCAAGGATGTAGCCGGCGATGTGCGCGTCCTGGTCCGTCACGCCCTGCGTGGCGTCGATGAGCAGCAGCACCACGTGGGCCGACTCGATCGCCTGCAGCGTCTTGACGACGGAGAACTTCTCGATGGCTTCGAACACCCGCCCCTTGCGGCGCAGGCCCGCGGTGTCGATCAGTTCGAACTTCTGGCCCTGGCGCTCCAGCGGCACCGAGATGGCGTCTCGCGTGGTGCCGGGCAGGTCGAAGGCAACCAGGCGCTCCTCGCCCAGCCAAGTGTTGATGAGGGTGGACTTGCCCACGTTGGGCCGCCCGGCCACAGCCAGGCGAATGACGTTGCGCGCTTCGGCGTCTCCGTCGCCCTCTTCCTCGGGCTGCCAGCCGATGGCGTCCAGTGCCCGTTCGGCCAGGCTGCGCACGCCCTGCCCGTGCGCGGCCGAAACCGGCAGCACCTCGCCCAGGCCCAGCTCGTAGAACTCGGCCAGATGGGCGCTCTCCTGCATGCCCTCGGCCTTGTTGCCCGTCAACACGCAGGGCTTGCCCAGGCGGCGCAGGTAGGTGGCGATGTCGTGGTCTTGCGCCGAGACGCCGGCGCGGACATCAACAACAAAGATGACCACGTCGGCCTCGGCCACGGCCTGCTGCGTCTGGCGCGCCATCTCGCGGTAGATGCCGCTGGCGGCATCGGGTTCGAAGCCGCCGGTGTCGACGACGATGAACTCGCGCTTGCCCAGGCGGCCGTTGCCGTAGTGGCGATCGCGGGTGAGGCCGGCGAAGTCGGCAACGATGGCGTCGCGCGACTTGGTCAGGCGGTTGAACAGGGTGGACTTGCCGACGTTGGGCCGGCCCACCAGGGCGATGACCGGCTTCATGGTGTCATTCCTTCGGTTGCAATTTCAAGGGATGCGGGCGCCGTCATCATTCGGGGCGAAAACCGAAGACGCCACCCTTGCGCGTCACGACCACCAGGGTATCGGCGGCGACCACCGGAGCTGCGGCGATGCCGGAGCCGTCGGTGGCCAGGCGGTTCAGGGGCGAGGCGTCGTCGCGCGAGAGCAGGTGCACCAGGCCCGTGTCGTCGCCCACGACGACGGAGCGGCCCAGCACCAGCGGCGCGGTGAGCTTGCGCCATTGCAGGCGATCGGACGACCAGGCGCGCGAGCCGTCGGCGCGCCGCCAGGCCAGCACCGTGCCGTTGCCTTCGGTACCAAAGAGCATCTCCTCGTCACCATCGACGCCTTCGCCACCGCTGGCCTGCTGCGTCCACAGCACACTGCCGCGGCGCGCGTCGATGCAACCGACGCTGGCCTGGTAGGCGCGCGCGCAGAGGTTGTCGCCAATGCGGCTGGTGCGCCCGACGATCTCCACCAGGCGCTCCACGTCGTTGGTGCCGCGCGGACTGGCCAGGGGAGCTTCCCAGCGCACGCTGCCGTTGTCCGGGTTGAAGCCCACCAAGCGGCCCGACAGGCCGACCACCAGGGTGTCGCCCAAGGCCATCAGCACACCGCCCTGGCGCAAGATCAGCGGCTCGCCCGGGCGCTGCTGGCGCCACAGCTGGTAGCCGGTGGCGGCGTCGAAGGCGGTGACGGAGCGGTCGGACGCCAGCACGAAGATGCGGTTGCCGGCCACCAGCGGTGCTGTATAGGCCTGGGAGGACACGGGCTTGCGCCAGATCTCGCGCCCGCCGTCCAGGGCGATGACCTCGCTGGAGCGCGTCGCCACGGCCGACCAGCGGCCGTCGCTGCCCACGCCCGACGCCAGGGGGGTGCCCAGGTGGGCGCGCCATACATCGCCCCCGGTACGCGCGTCGATGGCCGCCACGTCGCCGGCGGCGGACGCCAGCAGCACGGTGTGCCCGAGCACGCGCGCATCCAGCGCCAGCCCCTGGGTGCTGCCGATCTGCGTGGTCCAGGCCTGGCGTACCCCCAGCACCGGCACGTTGGGGCCCAGCTCGGCCGGCTTGGGGCGCGAAGAGCCGCCGATCAGCGGCAGGCTGCCCAGGTTCGAGCAGCCCGTGAGGACCATCAGGCCCGCGAGGGCAGCGGCGACCGCGGCCGGTCGCGCAAAGCGCATGGTCTTCATTGGGCTCCTCCCGTCGTGGCGGCTGCCGCCACGGTTTCCACGCCCAGGGCGTTGAGCTTGGCCTCCACGAGCTGGCGGTAGTCGATGCGGCCGTCCAGCGCCTTCCAGGCGCGGCGGTATTCCTCCACCGCCTCGGTCTTCTTGCCCTGCAGTGCCAGCACGTCGCCCTTGCGGTCGGCCAGCAACGCCGCGAACTGCGCAGGCATGCCGGCAGACAGCTGGGCCAGCGCCTCGTCATAGGATTTCTGTTCGACCAGCAGCGCCGCCAGCCGCAGGCGCGCCAGCGCCTTGAGGCCCTCGTCGGAGGCCTTGTCGGCCACCCAGCCGAGCGCCGCGCGCGCCTCGTCGGCCTTGCCGGCTTCAGCCAGCGTGCGGGCGGCCAGCAGACCGGCCTGGCCGGCCTGCACCGTGCCGCCGTAGCCGGATTTCAATTCTTCGAAGGCCTGCTGCACGCGGCTGGCGTCTGCCGCCAGCGCGGCCGACTCCACGGCCTCGGCCAGGCCCGTGGCCTGCTGGGCCTGCCGGCCCTGCCATAGGCGCCAACCGTTCCAGGCGGCGATGGCGCCCATGACGACGATCAGCACCCAGGTGATGAGGTTGCCCCAGGTCTTCCAGAAGTGCTTGAGTTCCTCAAGCTGTTCCTGCTCCTGCAGGTCGAAGTTGTTGGCCATGTGGATCCGTGTGTCGTTCAGCGCGGCGATTGTAGGGTGGCAGCCCAGTCGGCCAGGGATGCCAGGGGCTGCTCGGTCTGCGCGCCCGCGTCGCGCAAAGGCTTGACGGTGACGGCGCCGCGCGCGAGCTCGTCGGCGCCGAAGACCAGGGCAAAGCGCGCGCCGCTGGCGTCCGCCTTCTTGAATTGCGACTTCATCGAGCCCATGCCCTCCCCCGCCCCGGCAGGCGCGTGCATCTGCACCGACACGCCCAGCGCGCGCAGGCGCTGCAGCGCGGCCATGACCTGCGGCAGCGCCGCCGCGTCGGGCACGATGGCGTAGGCGTCACAGGCGCAGGCGGGCGGCGCGGCGTGCTGCTCCCTGAGCAGCTCCAGCACCCGCTCCACGCCCAGGGCCCAGCCCACGGCCGGGGCGCTCTTGCCGCCGATCTGCTCGATCAGGTAGTCGTAGCGCCCGCCGCCGCAGATGGTGCCCTGCGAGCCCAGGCGGTCGGTGACGAACTCGAACACCGTCAGGTTGTAGTAGTCCATGCCGCGCACCAGGCGCGGGTTGATGCGCCAGGCCACACCGTTGGCGTCCAGGATCGCCTTCACGGCGTCGAAGTGGGCCAGCGAGGCTTCACCCAGGAAGTCCATGAGCTTGGGCGCGCCCTCGACCATCGCCTGCATGGCGGGGTTCTTGGTGTCCAGGATGCGCAACGGGTTGCTGTACAGGCGCCGGCGCGCGTCCTCGTCTAGCACCTCCTGGTGCTGTTCCAGGTAGGCGATGAGGGCCGCGCGGTGGGCCTTGCGCTCCTCGGGCTGACCCAGGCTGTTGAGCTCTAACCGCACGTCCTGCAGGCCCAGCTCCTGCCACAGCGCGTGCGCCAGCAAGATCAGCTCGGCATCCGCGTGGGCGCCCGGAAAGCCCAGCGCCTCGGCGCCGATCTGGTGGAACTGGCGATAGCGTCCGCGCTGGGGCCGCTCGTGGCGGAACATAGGACCCATGTAGTACAGGCGCTTGCCACCTTCGTACAGCATGGAATGCTCGACCACCGCACGCACCACGCCGGCCGTGGCCTCGGGGCGCAGGGTGAGCTGCTCGCCGTTGAGGCGGTCCTCGAAGGAGTACATCTCCTTCTCGACGATGTCCGTGACCTCGCCCAGGCCGCGCACGAACAGCGGCGTGGGCTCGACGATGGGAGTGCGGATGTTCCGATAGGCGTAGCGCGCCATGAGGGAGCGCACTTTGTCCTCCAGCCACTCCCAGCGCGCCGACTCGGGCGGCAGGATGTCGTTCATGCCCTTGATGGCGACCAGCTTCTGCATCTTGCTCGTTGTTCTATAAGTTTTGAATGAAATCGGGCTCTAGCGCTTGCCAGTCAAGCGCCAGCAGCTATTATTTTGATAGTTCAGGCGGCCACGCCGCCGAAGCGCCGCGCCACATAGTCCTGCACGATGGCCTGGAATTCCTCGGCGATGCGCTCGCCGCGCAGCGTCAGGGCCTTCTCGCCGTCGATGAACACCGGCGCCGCCGGCGCCTCGCCCGTGCCGGGCAGGCTGATGCCGATGTCGGCGTGCTTGCTCTCGCCCGGGCCGTTGACGATGCAGCCCATGACGGCGACCTTCATCTTCTCCACGCCCGGGTAGCGTGCGCGCCACACAGGCATCTGTGCGCGCAGGTAGTCGTCGATCTGCTTGGCCAGCTCCTGGAACGTGGTGCTGGTGGTGCGCCCGCAACCCGGGCACGCGGTGACGCTCGGCACGAAGCTGCGCAGGCCCAGCGCCTGCAGGATCTCGGAGGCGACCACCACCTCCTGCGTGCGCGCCTCGCCCGGCTGGGGCGTGAGCGAGACGCGGATGGTGTCGCCGATGCCCTCCTGCAGCAAGATGGCCAGCGCCGCGCTGGAGGCCACCGTCCCTTTGGTGCCCATGCCGGCCTCCGTCAGGCCCAGGTGCAGCGCGTAGTCGCAGCGGCGCGCCAGTTCGCGGTACACGGCGATCAGGTCCTGCACGCCGCTGACCTTGCACGACAGGATGATCTGCTCGCCCGCCAGCCCCATGCTCTCGGCCAGGCGGGCCGAATCGATGGCCGAGGTGATCAGGGCCTCGTACATGACCTGGCGCGCATCCAGCGGCCGGGCGCGGCGGTTGTTGGCATCCATCAGGCTGGCCAGCAGCTCCTGGTCTAGGCTGCCCCAGTTGACGCCGATGCGCACGGCCTTGTCCCAGCGCGCGGCGGCCTCGATCATCTGGCCGAACTGGCGGTCGCGCTTGTCGCCCTTGCCCACGTTGCCCGGGTTGATGCGGTACTTGGACAGCGCCTGGGCGCAGTCCGGATGCTCGGTCAGCAGCCGGTGGCCGTTGTAGTGAAAGTCGCCCACCAGCGGCACGTCGATGCCCATGCGGTCGAGCTGCTCGCGGATGTGGGGCACGGCCTGGGCCGCCTCGGGCGTGTTGACGGTGATGCGCACCAGCTCCGAGCCCGCCTGCGCCAGCTCCTTGACCTGGATGGCGGTGCCGATGGCGTCCACCGTGTCGGTGTTGGTCATCGACTGGATGCGCACCGGCGCATCGCCGCCGACGGTGACCACGCGGCTACCCCATGCGACCCGCGCCTGGCGCGTGCGCCGGGGCATGGGGGCGGCCAGGGGGATGGGAGCATGCTCGTGGGTGACAGGGTCGGTCATGTTCATTTCACTTCGAAACGCGCCACGTTGTCGCGGGTCAGCGGCTTGAGGTCCAGGGGCGCGCCACGCACCAGCACTTCCGTCGCGTCGGCCTTGCCAATCACGACGGACCAGGGGGGCGTACCGGGCACGGGTGCGCTCTCGCCCTCGGCCAGGATTTTCTGCAGCACCACGGCACCCCCAGCCGCCCGCACCTGCACCCACGAGGGCGCGCGTGCGCGCAGCACCAGGGTCTCGACCGGGGCCTGCGCCAGGGTGGCGCCGGAGGCCGTCGTCACGGCAGGCGCCGGGGTGGCAGCCACCGTCGCGGCAGGCGGTTGCGCCCCGGGCGCTGCCGGGGTGGGCGGCGTGTCGGTGCCAGTCACCGGGGGCGCGGGGGCCTGGGCAGCCGGGGCGGCGGCCTGGGGTTCGGCCTGCTGCTCCGGGGGATTGGACGGCGCAGGCACGGGCCGGGCCGCGTCCGCTTCCTCGTTGCCCGCGGAGGGCAGCCAGTCCATCAGCGGATTGCGCCCACCGTCCCGCACCGGCCAGAGCGCCACGGCGACGGCCGCCAGCAGCAACCCCACCACTGCCACGACCAGAGTACGCGAGCGGGGGGCACCACTTGCGGGGCCGCCCAGGCCGCCGCGCGGCACGGAATCGCGGAACGTGGCGTTGATGCCCTCGCCCACGCGCAGCTGGGCCGGCTGGCCGCCCGGCAGCAGGGCCAGGACCGGGGCCGGATCGGCCTTGAGCGCGCGGCAGGCGCTGGCGGCCACGGCGCGCAGAAAGACCGTGTCGGGGAAGGTGTCGTAGCGATCCTCCTCAAGGGCCTCCAGGCGCGCCACCGGCACTTTGAGCATGGATGCCAGGGTGGCCACATGCAGGCCCGCTGCCTCACGCAATTGCGCCAGCAGGCGGCCGGCGGTCACGCCCCGGGCCTGTGGCTCTGCGCCTCCCTCCATCCAGGCAGTTTCTTGTCTGGTGTCATTCATCAAACGCCCCCCGCTCCAGTGCCTGCGTCTGCCGGGCCTCGGGAAAGCGCTTGCGCAGCTGCGCCATCAACTGGCGCATGGCGACGCCGTTGCCCAGGGCCCGCTCTATCTTGATGCCCAGCCACAGCGACTCGGCATTGGAAAATTCGCCATTGTTCACGCGGCGCGCGTGGAACTGCGCACGCTCGCTCTGCCCCTGGGCGAACAGCAGAGCCGCGAGGTGGTATCCCGTCGCCGGATTGGCGGGGTCGACCTGGTAGGCACGCTGCAAGGTCTGCTCGGCCTGACTGTCCTGGCCCGCGCGTTGCTGGCACAGCCCCTGCGACAGCAGGGTCTTGCCCCGCAGGGCATAGGTCGGGACGGCCAGCGCGCGCTCGAAGAGCTGGTTGGCGCGGGCGTACTGGCTGCGCTGGCACTGCAGCCAGCCCAGGTTGTGCAGGATGTCGGGGTCGCGCGGCCTCATGCCCAGGGCGCGCTCCAGATCGGCCTGGGCCTGTTCCTCGTCGCCCATCGCCATGTGCACCAGGCCGCGCAGGTGCCAGGCATCGGCGAAGCCCGGGTCGGCCGCCAGGGCCTGACCCGCCTCCTCCAGCGCCACGGCGTTCTGCCCGCGCTGCAGGTAGCTGGCCGCCAGCTCCAGCCGGATGTGTGCACGCCGGCGTGCTTCGCTGTCGCTGTGCAGGGCCGCAGCGTCCGCGCCATCCGGGGAGCGGCCCTGTTGGGCACAGCCGGACAGCAGGGCCAGCAAGCCCAGCGCGCAGGCCGCCGCGCCCCTGCGCAGGGCTGCGGGCGGCAGGGCCGGATGCTGCCCCGTGCCGCCGCTCGCCGGCCGAATCGTCTTGCCGATGCACACGCGCTGGGTCATGCCACCGGCTTGATGGGGATGGTGCGCAGCTTGGCCATGCGCTCGCCCACCCGCGTGCGGTCCTGCACGTCGCCAGCGAGCTGGCCGCAGGCCGCGTCAATGTCGTCGCCCCTAGTCTTGCGCACGGTGGTCACGATGCCGGCATCGCTCAGCAGGCGGGCAAACGCCGCCACGGCTGCCGGCGGCGAGCGCCGCAGGCCCGAGGCGGGAAAGGGATTGAAGGGAATCAGGTTGAGCTTGCAGGGCACGGCGGGCATGCCCGCGGCGCCCGTCACCAGGGCGATGAGCTCGCGCGCATGCTCGGGCTGGTCGTTGACCCCGTCGAGCATGCAGTATTCGAAGGTGATGAAGTCGCGCGGCGCATGATCCAGGTAGCGCCGGCATGCACCCAGCAGCTCGGCCAGCGGGTACTTGCGGTTGAGCGGCACCAGGTTGTCGCGTAGCGGATCCTCGGGGGCGTGCAGCGAGACCGCCAGCGCCACCGGGCAGTCCTGCGCCAGGCGGTCGATCATGGGCACCACGCCCGAGGTGGACACGGTGACGCGCCGGCGCGACAGGCCGTAGGCGTGGTCGTCGAGCATGGTGCGCAGCGCCGGCACCAGCGCGCCGTAGTTCTGCAGCGGCTCGCCCATACCCATCATGACGATGTTGGAGATGACGCGCTCGCTGGTGCCGCGGCGCGCGCGCAGCTGATGCTCGGCAAACCAGAGCTGGGCGACGATCTCGCCCGCGGTCAGGTTGCGGCTGAAGCCCTGGTGGCCGGTCGAGCAGAAGCGGCAGCCCACGGCGCACCCGGCCTGCGAGGAGAGGCACAGCGTGGCCCGGTCGTCCTCGGGGATGAACACCGTCTCCACGGCATTGCCGCCGCCCACGTCGAACAGCCACTTGATGGTGCCGTCGGCCGAGACATGCTCCTGCACCACCGGCAGCGCCGCCACATGGGCGCGGCCCTTCAATTTCTCGCGCAGCGACTTGGCCAGATCGGTCATCTGGTCGAAGTCGCTCGCGCCGCGCTGGTGGATCCAGCGAAACAGTTGCGTGGCCCGAAAACGCTTCTCGCCCAGCTGCTCGCAGAAGGCGGTCATGCCGTCCAGGTCCAGGTCCAGCAGGCTGATGCTCATGACGTTCTCGATAGGTTCCACGCTCCGGCCATCCGTTGCCAGGGCGCTGCCGGGCAGCGCCCTGGGCCCATCAGCGGGCGTAGATGTTCAGGCCGGGGAAGAAGAAGGCGATTTCGACCTGCGCCGTCTCGGCAGCGTCCGAGCCGTGCACGGCGTTGGCGTCGATGCTGTCGGCGAAATCGGCGCGGATGGTGCCGGCCTCGGCCTTCTTGGGGTCGGTGGCGCCCATCAGTTCACGGTTTTTCAGGATGGCGTTCTCGCCTTCCAGCACCTGCACCATCACCGGGCCGGAGATCATGAAGTCCACCAGGTCCTTGAAGAAGGGACGCTCCTTGTGCACGCCGTAGAACTGCTCGGCCTCGGCGCGCGAGAGATGGATCATGCGGGCTGCGGCAACCTTCAGGCCGGCAGCCTCGAAGCGGGCGTAGATCTGGCCGATGACGTTCTTGGCGACGGCGTCGGGCTTGATGATGGAGAGGGTGCGTTCGATGGCCATGGTTTTTCCTTGGAAAGGGTTCGGGTTGTTTTTCGCCGGCAGGCAAAACCGGCAATTTTAACTTTGCTGCCAGCCCTCAACGGCCGCCACGTTTTTGCCCGCTGCCGCGCGTCTTCTGGCGCTGACGCTGGCGCGCCAGGCTGTCTGCGCCGATGTAGCCCACGGACGTCTTCAGCGGGTCGGGCTGCTGGCTGCCCGCCGGCCCGGGCCCCGGCTCCTGTCGCGGGCCGCGGGCGCGGGGCGCCGCCAGGGGCTTCTGGGGTTGCGCTGCCTTGCGCTGGGGCCTGTCGACGGCGCCACGTCCGCCGCGGCTGCGTGCCGGCCCCTCGGTGCGCGGCACCTCGGCTCCGGCAGCCCGCATCAGGGCCTGGATGTCGCGGTCGTCGAGCTCCAGCCAGGCGCCGCGCCTCAAGCCGCGCGGCAGCTGCATGGCACCGTAGCGGATGCGGATCAGCCGGCTGACGGCGTGGCCCACGGCCTCGAACATGCGCCGCACCTCGCGGTTGCGGCCTTCGGAGATGGTCACCCGGTACCAGCAGTTCGCGCCCTCGCCACCCCCGTCCTCGATGGAGCCGAAAGCCGCTGTGCCGTCCTCGAGCTGCACGCCGTCGAGCAGCCGCTGGCGTTCCTCGTCGCTCAGGGCGCCCAGCACGCGCACGGCGTACTCGCGCTCCAGTCCGAAGCGGGGGTGCATCAGCCGGTTGGCCAGCTCGCCCGAGCTGGTCAGCAGCAGGAGACCCTCGGTGTTCAGGTCCAGCCGCCCGACCGACTGCCACTTGCCATGCGCCAGGCGCGGCAGCTTGCGAAACACCGTCGGGCGGTTCTGCGGGTCGTCGTGCGTGACCACCTCGCCCACCGGCTTGTGGTAGGCGATCACCCGCGCCGGCGGCGGCTCGATGCGCAGGCGGATCGGCCGGCCGTTGACCTTGATGCGGTCGCCATACTGCACCCGCTGGCCCACGTGCGCCGGCTCGTCGTTGACCGAAATCCGGCCCTCGACGATGAGCTGCTCCATCTCCAGGCGCGAGCCGACGCCCGCCTGGGCCAGCACCTTGTGCAGCTTGGGGCTTTCCACGTGCGGCTCCAGCACGCGCTTGGTGATGGCAGCGGCTTCGCCCGTCTCATCCTGGTCGAGCTGGCCCGAGACCACGTCCTCGAAGTAGTAGCCCTGCCCGGCCGGCAGCTGGTTCCCGTCGGCCGCGGCCGCGGGCGCGGGCTCCGGTACAGGCTCAGGCAGACGCTCGCCTGCCGGCCTGCGCGACGGGCGCGGGGCGCCTTGCGCCCGGGACTGCGTCCGGTCCTGCGACGGGGGGCGCGGCTTGCGCGGGCGCCTGGGGGCTTGGTTCATGGTGTCAATCTCCGTTGTGCGCGGGCAGCAGCCCCGCCAGCATGTCGTGCATGTCCGCCCGCTGGGAAAGGTCCTGCAGCGGCGGCAGTTGGTCCAGGGACCGCAGGCCCAGGTCATCGAGGAACTGTCTGGTCGTGGCCAGCAGCGCCGGCCGGCCCACGGTTTCCCGATGGCCCACTACCTCCACCCAGCCCCGGTCCTCCAGCTGCCGCACGATCAGGCTGTTGACCGTGACGCCGCGGATCTCCTCGATGTCGCCCCGGGTGACCGGCTGGCGGTAGGCAATGATGGCCAGCGTCTCCAGCACGGCGCGCGTGTAGCGCGGCGGCTTCTCCGGGTGCAGCCGGTCCAGGTACTCGCGCATCTGGGGCCGGCTCTGGAAGCGCCAGCCGCTGGCCAGCGCCACAAGTTCGACCCCACGCGCATCCCAGTCGCCCTGCAGTTCCTGCAGGAGCTTCCTGATCGTCTCGGTATCAAGCGCGCCCTCCAGCAGAGTGCGCAGTTCGCGCAGCGACAGCGGCTGGCTGGCGCAGAGCAAGGCGGTCTCCAGGACGCGCTTGGCATCCACCGGGTTCATGGTGCGACAGTTGCGAAATAGGGGCACACCGGCAGGCGGGCGGGTGGCTCGGGCCGCGCCTTCCCAGGCACGGCGAAAAGAGGGGCAGCGAAGCGAGAGCCTGGCTGAGCCGCGAAACGTCACGCGGCAAAAAGGCGATTGTAGCCGAGGCCCCACAGATCGAGTGCTGCCTGCATGTCCTGGGGCAGCGGCGCATGGAATTGCAGAACCCCGCCCGTTACCGGGTGCTCGAACGCGAGCCGCCACGCGTGCAGCGCCTGGCGCGCAAGGCCCGCGCCCGGCCGCCCGCCGTACAGGGCATCGGCCACCAGGGGATGCCCGATGGACGCCATGTGCACGCGAATCTGGTGCGTGCGTCCGGTATGCAGCGTGCACTGCACGAGGCAGGCCTCCTGCCCCTGCGCCAGCAGCTGGAAGTCGGTGCGCGCCGGCTTGCCTGCATTCGCCGCCAGGTCGACCACCGCCATGCGCAGCCGCTGGCGCGGGTCACGGCCGATGGGCGCATCCACGCGCCGCTGCTCCGCGCCACGCCACTGCCCCCAGGCCAGCGCAAGGTACTGGCGGCTGACCTCGCGCGCGGCAATCATGCGCACCAGCGCGTCCATGGCGGCGCGCGTGCGGGCCACCACCATCAGGCCACTGGTGTCCTTGTCCAGCCGGTGCACGACGCCGGCGCGTGGCACCCCGGCAGCGCGCGCGTCGCGCCCCAGCAGGGCATTGAGCAGCGTGCCGCTCCAGTGGCCAGGCGCGGGATGCACCACCAGGCCCGCGGGCTTGTTGACGACCAGCAGGTGCTCGTCCTCATGCACCACGTCGATGGGCAGCGCCTCGGGACGGAACGCCTGGCTTTGCAGCGTCGGGCGCATCTCCAGGGTGAGGCGCTCGCCCGCGCGCACCTTGTGTGCGGGCTTGGGCGCAGGGCCGCCCTGCCACTGCACGGCGCCCTGCGCCAGCAGCTGCTGCAGGTAGCTGCGAGAGAGTTCGGGCACCAGCTCGACCAGCGCCTTGTCCAGCCGCTGCTGGTGCAGCGGCGCGGGAACGATGAATTCCCGCAGTTCGGACGCCTCCTCGCCGGCGCAGGCGGGGTCGGCGCCCTCCTCGTCTTCGGACTCTGGTGGCCCGCCAGCAGCCATGTCCGCCGCGGTCCGGTCAGCGCGCGGGCAGGTAGCGCGCCGGATCGACCGGCTTGCCCTGGCGGCGGATCTCGA